>CALXGZ010000118.1 GCA_944387975.1 uncultured Faecalibacterium sp. | reverse complement strand
ACTCGTCCTCCATGATCTCGCGGACAAAGCCGATGGCCTCGGCGGACTCATCCAGCCAGGTCTTGACCACCCGCTGGTCGCACTTGCCGGAGGCGTAGCGGGAGATCTCGCTCAGCAGCTTGCCCTTATCGGTGACGACGCCATGCTCCTGCGCGCCAAAGCCGTCCACCGCGCCGATCCAGTGGCGGGTGTCCTGCACGGCCACGTTCTGCTCGATGATGCGGAAGTCAAGGCCGTTCTTGGCAGCATAGGCCGCGGCCATCAGGCCGCCGTTGCCGGCGCCGACGATGACGATGTCGGTGTCCCAGGTCTCGGTGATGGCGGCCTCGTCGATGTCGGGCTCGGTGCCCAGCCAGTCGTTCTCGTCGCCGGTGGGCAGCTGGACCGCGGTCACAACGGCCTCGCCCTTGGCCTGGGCGTAGCAGCTCTGCGCCGCCTTCATGACGGCGTCGGAGGTGATGGTCGAGCCGGACACGCCGTCGATCTCGGCGGAGCCGGCGGCCAGCAGCTGCTCCTTCAGTTCCTCGGCGGCGGCCGCGCCATAGGAGGCGGTCTCGCCGGAGGTGTCGACCACGACGTCGGTGACGGCGGTCTCCGAGAAGGTCATGGTGACCTTGACGGTGGAGGAAATGCCCTGGGCGGTGCCCTCATAGGTGCCGGGGATGTAGGTCGCGCCCGACGCCACCGAGCCAGCGCCCGAGGACGCCGCGCTCGACGCCACCGAGCTGGCCGATTCGCAGGCCGCCAGCGCGCCGGCGGTGACGCCGCTCATGGCCGCGGCCGCCGCGATCTTGAGGAAGCCTTTACGGGAGATCTTGTTCATGGGGGATCCTTTTCCTTTCTCTTCTTACAACATGTTTCGCACTTACCCTGTGCCCGGCGCGCGTCGCGCCAGGCCAAGCGAGCAGGGGCCCGCGCGCCGTCCGGGCTGCCGCGGCCTCTGTTCTCTTTATTAAAGATAACATATCTGAGACAATTTGTCTATTGTTTTCGGCGTATTTTGTTTGCGTTCCGACAAATTTTCAGAAAAGCTTCCCTTCCCCTGCCGGCGGGTGTATACTTTGCCTGTGGGAAGACGACACGTCACAGAAAGGAATTTTACCATGGAATATAACGCACAGGAAAGCGGCATCGTCCTGCCGGCGGGCTTTGAGGCGCTGGCCGCCCGCATCGAGGCACTGCGCGCGCGCGAGGGCCGGGCCTTCGTCGCCATCGACGGGCGCTGCGGCAGCGGCAAAAGCACCCTGGCCGCGCTGCTGGCCGCCCGCTTCGACGCCTGCCTGCTCCACGCCGACGACTTTTTCCTCCGGCCGGAGCAGCGCACCCCCGCGCGCCTGGCCCAGCCGGGCGGCAACTTCGACCGCGAGCGCTTTTACGCCGAGGCGCTGGCCCCGCTGCTGGCCGGCCGGGATGCCTTGTACCGCCCCTACGACTGCCACGCCGGCGCGCTGAAAGCGCCGCAGCGCGCGCCCGCGCGGCCTGTGGTGCTGGCCGAGGGCTCCTACAGCTGCCACCCGGAGCTATGGGGCTGCTACGGCCTGCACGTCTTTGTCACCGCGCCGCTGGAAGTGCGGCTGGCGCGGCTAGCCCGCCGCCCCGGCGCCGACCTCGAGGCCTTCCGCACGCGGTGGATCCCGCTGGAGGAGGCGTACTTCGCCGCTTTCGATCTCGAAGCGCGCTGCGAGGCCGTGCTGGAGAACTAAACTTCTTGTAATATTCGCCCATCGCACTACAAAAAAGGCGGCGCAACCGCGAGGCTGCGCCGTCTTTCTTTGGCTTGGCTGTTAAGCAAGGCCCGCCATTTGCGGCAGGATCATGCTGATGGCCGGGATGTAGGTGACCAGCATCAGGCCCACCAGGATGGCCGCGTAGTAGGCCAGCATGTAGGGCATGGTCTTGGCCAGCGTGGTGCGGCCCACCTTGATGGCAACGAACAGCGTGTTGCCGACGGGCGGGGTGATGTTGCCGATGCACAGGTTATACACCAGCACCAGGCCGAAGTGGATGGGGTCCATCCCGAAGGTCTGCACGATGGGCAAAAACAGCGGGGTGAAGATCAGGATGGCGGGGGTAACGTCCATGAAGGTGCCGGCAACGAGCAGGATCACGTTCATGATCAGCAGGATGATGACGGGGTTATTGGTAATGCCCAGCAGGGCGGCCGAGACGGCCTGCGGGATCTGCAAAAAGGCCATGACCCAGCCCAGGATGTTCGACACGCCGATCAGGAACACGACCATGCCGCTCATCTTGGCGCTGTCGACCACGATGTTCCAGAAGCTCTTCCAGGTGATGTTGCGGTAGCAGATGCCCAGGATCAGGGCGTAGACCACGGCGATGGCCGAGCCCTCGGTGGCGCTGAAGACGCCGGCGATGATGCCGCCGATGACCACGATGATCAGGGACAGGGAGGGGATGGCCTGCAGGGTGGCTTTGCCGAGGTTCGACCAGCTGAACTTGCCGGGGGTGCCCTTATAGCCCTTCTTCTTGGCCAGGATGATGGCCACCACCATGCAGCAGATGGCCCAGATGATGCCGGGCAGGTAGCCGGCCATGAACAGCGCGGCCACCGAGGTGCCGCCCGCGGCCAGCGAATAGGTGATCAGCGCGTTGGACGGGGGGATCAGCAGGCCGGAGGGGGCCGAAGCGCCGTTCGTCGCGGCGCACAGGGCCTCGTCGTAGCCCTGTTCTTCCTCGCCTTCACGGACCATCGAGCCGACGGCGGCCGCTGCGGCCGAGGCCGAGCCCGAGATAGCGCCGAACAGGGCGTTGGCGCCGACGTTCGTCACCAGCAGCGCGCCGGGCAGCTTGCCCAGGATGGCCATCACGAAGTTGACCAGGCGTTTGGCGATGCCGCCCTGGTTCATCAGGTTGCCGGCCAGGATAAAGAAGGGAATGGCCGTCAGGCTGAATTTACTCATGCCCACAAAGATGCGCTGGGCGCCGGTAATGACCGACACATCCAGCGGCACCGTCTGCAGGATGGCGATGAGGGACGAGATACCGATGGAATACGAGATGGGCACACCGACGATCAGCAGGACCGCCAGCACGACCACGATGATGAACAAAGACTGAATGGCCATACCTTACGCCTCCTTTCCGTCCGGGGTGCCGCCTTTGCAGATATCCGCAATATTCAGCACGGTGTAGATCATGTTCAGGATACCGCACAGGGGCATGACCACATAGAACACGCCCACCTGCACCCCCAGGGAGGAGGTCATCTGGCCCATGGCCAGCTGGGTGATGGTCACGCCGCCGTACACCAGAATAATGGCCGAGAAGGCAAACGCCACCAGTTCCCCAAAGATGTTCAGCAGTTTTTGCACCGCAGGGCTGAATTTTTCCAGCACAATGGGGATATTCATGTGGCCCCGTTCCCCGGTGACCAGGGACGCGCCCAGCAGGCTGGCCCAGGCAAACAGGTAAGAGACCAGTTCCTCCGACCAGGGGGAAGGATTTTTCAGTACATAGCGGGTAAAGACCTGCCAGCAGGTCAGCACCACCATGGCGATAAAGCTGACGCCCGCCAGCACATTCAGGGCGTGGGTCAGCGCGTTCCGGACTGCTTTCATATGCGTTCACCTCCCGTTAGGATTCCGTGGACGGATACTGGGCGTTGTACGCCTCGATCGCGTCGTAGATGGGCTGCAGGTCGGGGTATTTCTGCAGCATTTCCTCGTGCATGGGGGCACAGGCCTCCTGGAAGGGCTTGGTGTCGGGGTAGAGGAACTGCACGCCCTGCTCGTTGGCGGCGCGGTCCTTGGCCGCCTCCACGGCGGTGGTCCATTCCTCCCGCTGGACCTGGTTGACCAGCTGGAAGCCCTCCTCAAAGATGGCCCGCTCCTCGTCGCTGAGGCCGTCCAGGAAGGCCACATTGCCGATGAGGATGTCGGGGATCATCTGGTGCATGTCGTAGGAATAGTACTTGCAGACGTCGCCGTGGCCGTTGTCGGTCAGG
>CALXGZ010000117.1 GCA_944387975.1 uncultured Faecalibacterium sp. | reverse complement strand
AAAAGGCCACCGACATCGTGGACGAGCTGATCGCCACCATCCGCGCCTGCAAGGGCGGCATGGCCGAGGCCAAGGCCGCCATCATGGAGAAGTTCGGCTTCGACGACCCGCAGGCCGACGCCATCGTCAAGCTGCAGCTGGGCCGCCTGGCCGGCCTCGAGATCCTGAAGATCGAGGAAGAGCTGGCCGGCCTGCGCGCGAAGATCGCGGACTGGCAGAACGTGCTGGCCGACGACAGCCGCGTGCTGGCCATCGTCAAGGAGGAGCTGCTGGAGATCAAGCGCCGCTTTGCCGACGAGCGCCGCACCGAGATCGAGACCGTCACCGGCGAGGTGGACATCGAGGACCTGATCGCCGAGGAACAGTGCGTCTACACCCTGACCGAGGCCGGCTACGTCAAGCGCCAGCCCAAGGCCATCTACCAGGCGCAGCACCGCGGCGGCCGCGGCATCCTGGGCATGACCCGCAAGGAAGAGGACATCGTGCAGGAGATGTTCGTGGGCTCGACCCACGACTATGTGCTGTTCGTGACGGACCGCGGGCGGCTGTTCCGCATCAAGGGCTACACCATCGCCGAGGGCAGCCGCACCAGCAAGGGCGCGCACATCGTCAACCTGCTGCAGCTGGCCGAGGGCGAAAAGGTGACCAACATGCTGCGCCAGTCCGCCAAGGACGAGCGCGGCGAGGAGGGCTACGTCACGATGGTGACCAGGCAGGGCCTGATCAAGCGCACCCCGCTGAGCCAGTACGCGAACATCCGCAAGTCCGGCCTGATCGCCATTGCGCTGAACGAGGGCGACTCCATCGCCTGGACGCGCCTGACCACCGGCAACGACACGCTGATCGTGGCCACGCGCAACGGCCAGGCCATCCGCTTCTACGAGAGCGACGCCCGCCCGATGGGCCGCGGCGGCCACGGCGTGCGCGCCATCCGCCTGGACGAGGGCGACGAGGTGGTGGGCGTGTCCATCTGCCGCGAGGGCGCCACCGTCCTGACCGTCACCGAGCAGGGCAAGGGCCGCCGCAGCCAGATCGAGGACTACCGCCTGACGAACCGCGGCGGCAAGGGCGTGCGCAACTACGACGCCGCCAAGGACAAGGTGGCCGGCATCAAGATCGTGGACGAGGACGACGACGTGCTGCTCAGCAGCCAGGAGGGCGTCATCATCCGTATGCACGCGGCCGACATCAACATCCAGAGCCGCTACGGCAGCGGCGTGCGCGTCATGCGCCTGGGCGAGACCGACCGCGTCACGGTGGTGGCCCGCACCGACCACGACGACGAGGCCGAGACCGTCAAGCCCGAAGTGGAGGCCGGCGACGCCGAGCCCACCGCCGAGGAGGTGGCCGCCCTGGAGGCCGCCGAGGAAGCGGCCGAAAAGGCCGAGGCCGCCGCCCCCGACGAAGAAAACGACGGGAACGACGAAGCGTAATTTCTTAGCCCAAAATAACAAAGAGGACATGCGAAACGCATGCCCTCTTTTTGTTTGTGCTTGCGCGCCCGGGAAGGGGCGGGGTCAGATCTTGCCGGCGTCCAGCATGGCCTTGAACTTGAGGATGCCCGCGACGGTCTTGGCGTCCTTGATCTCGCCGGAGAGGACCATCTCGCAGGCTTTGGCCAGGGGGACGCGCTCCGGCGTGAGGAACTCGTCGGCGTCCAGGTGCATGGGGGCCGGGTGCAGGCCGCGGGCCGCCCAGATGTAGATGACCTCGGTGTCGTAGCCGACGGTGGGATAAATTTCGCCCAGGGGGATGAACTCGTCGGCCCAGACGCCGCACTCCTCGGTCAGCTCGCGCTTGGCGGCCTCGAAGGGGTCCTCGCCGGCCTCCAGCTTGCCGGCGGGCAGCTCCCACAGCTCCTGCTGCATCGCGTAGCGGAACTGCCGGACCATGCAGATGGTCCCGTCGTCGTAATAGGGCAGGATGCAGGCGCCGCCGTGGTGGTGCACGACGTCCCGCAGGGCGGTGGTGCCGTCCTCCAGCAGGGCGGTATCCCGGGTGACCGTGATGACCCGGCCCTCGTAGACGGTGTGGCTTTCGAGCGTTTTTTCAAAATGCGTTTGCATGGCGGGGCTCCCTTTCTGTGCGCGGCCGGCGTCCGCGGGTGGAAAACAGGTTGAATCGGTAGAAAAACAGCTGCGCAGCTGCGCGCACTTCCAGTTTAACCGCCGCGGGGCGCGCTGTCAACCGCCGTTTGGGCCCTTTTCGGCCCGATTTGGCCCAAAAAGGCAAAATATCTTGTTCCAACAGCAAGAAAACTACAAAACTGCACAAAAACTTGAGGTAATTCTTGGTGTGTTTTACCAGACAGATTGCGTTTACTTTGGGCCGCGAATTTGCTATTATAATAGATGAGCAATCATGCCTTCCCGCGGGCGGGCCCCGCGGGCGGCGCATTGTTCCGCAACTGCCCCTCGGGCAGCCAGCCGGCGCGGCCTGCGCCGGCCCGGTGGGCAGCCCAATAAAAAGTAATGGAGGAAGAAACATGCCTAGAGCAAAGCAAACCATGGATGGCAACACCGCGGCCGCGCATGTAGCTTATGCGTTTACCGACGTTGCTGCCATCTATCCGATTACCCCTTCTTCTCCGATGGCTGACTCGGTGGACCAGT
>CALXGZ010000116.1 GCA_944387975.1 uncultured Faecalibacterium sp. | reverse complement strand
GGATGCGGTTCTCCGGCGGGGAGAGGAAGGGCGCGTAATACCGGTCCGCCCCGCCGAACCATTGCTGATGGACCTGCCGCCAGATCCGGTCGGTCAGGCCCTCCATGGGGGCTGCGTCATAGCGCATAGTGTGGCGCCTCCTTTGGGTCGTTTCCCTGACACGATAGCATAGCCCCGGGGGCTTGTCAAGCCGAAATGGGCCGTACCGGGCGGGAAAAGCGCGCAAAAGGGAATGAAACCGTTACAAACTGTAACGCTTTGAAGTCGAAGACGCCGCCCTGCCGGAGCGCCCGGAGGAAAAAGCCCCATAAAAAGGCCCGCCCCGGGCGGGGCGGGCCGCTGCGCGCTCAGCGCACGAAGTTCGTCTGCTGGGGCTTTTCCTTGCCGGGCAGGCCGTAGGTCGCCTTGCCGAGGGCGATGCTCTTGATCAGGAAGGACATTTTCCGCGCCAGCACGCGCAGCGTCTGCATGCCTTCGGCGTCCTGGGCGGCCTCGCCGGGCAGGCGGCCGTGGACGCTGTTCCAAGAGCGGCTGGAGGCCACAGGCATGCCGGCGATGGTGAAGTACTTGTTCAGCTCGTCGAAGGTGGCGGACAGGCCGCCGCGGCGGGCCACCACCACGCTGGCGCCCACCTTCATCGTCTTGTCGAAATGGCTGCTGTAGAACAGCCGGTCCAGAAAGGAGACCAGCGTCCCGTTGGCCGAGGCGTAGTACACCGGCGAGGCCACCACCAGGCCGTCCGCCGCCTCGAACTTCGGGGCCGCCTCGTTGACCGCGTCGTCAAAGACGCAGCGGCCGAGATTGGCGCAGCTGTTGCAGGCGATGCAGCCGCGGATGGGCTGCGGGCCGATCTGCATGGTCTCGGTCTCGATGCCCTCCTGGGCAAAGACCTTCTCCATCTCCGCGAGCGCAAGGCTCGTGTTGCCGCCCTCACGGGGGCTGCCGTTGATCATCAGGACTTTCATGGTTTGCACCTCGCTTTGCTAGATTGGCAGAAAATGTAAGCCTGGCTTTATTATAGCACGCCGCGCGCCCTCTTGACAAGCCGCGGCGCATCGGGTACAATAACACACGCGCAAGCTATATTTTTCCCCGTTTCTGATTCATAAACGGGGCGGATATGGCTTTTTTTGTGCGCTTTTTCAGAAAAAGGAGTTTGACCCATGCAGCAAAACTTTATGAAGACGCGGCCCGTCCTGCCGCTGGTGCTGTCGATGTCGCTGCCGATGGTGCTGTCGATGCTGGTGTCGTCGCTGTACAACATCGTCGACAGCTACTACGTCGCCAAGATCAGTGAGGACGCCATGACCGCGCTGTCCCTGGTATACCCGGTGCAGAACCTGATCAACGCGGTGACCATCGGCTTTTCCATCGGGGCCAACGCGGTGATCGCCTACCACCTGGGCGCGCAGGACGCCAAACGCGCCAGCGCCGCCGCGGCCCAGAGCATCCTGTGGAACGTCCTGCACGGGGCGGTGCTGACGGTGGCGTGCATCGCGGTGATGCCGGCCTTCCTGCGCATGTTCACCGCGGACGAGGCCATCGTGGATATGGGCGTGCGCTACGCCCGCATCGCTTTTTTGTTCTCGGTGGTTATCGCCGCCCCCATGTCGCTGTAAAAGATCTTCCATGCCACGGGCCGCATGCTGGTCACGATGGTGTGCATGATGTCGGGCTGCGTGGCCAACATCATCCTCGACCCGGTGCTGATCTTCGGCTGGGGGCCCTTCCCCGAGATGGGCATCGAGGGCGCGGCCCTGGCCACCGGCATCGGCCAGGCGCTCAGCCTGGTCATCTACCTGGCCTGCTACGCGGCCCGCATGGTGCCCATCCGCATCCGCTTCGGGCGGGAGATGTTCGACGCGGGCGTCGCCAAAAAGATGTACGCCGTGGGCGTGCCCGCCACGCTCACCCTGGCGCTGCCCTCGCTGCTGATCTCCTGCCTGAACATCATCCTGGCGGCCTCGGCGGAGGTGTACGTCCTGGTGCTGGGGGTCTACTACAAATTGCAGACCTTCCTCTACCTGCCGGCCAACGGCATCGTGCAGGGCATGCGGCCCATCGTGGGCTACAACTACGGCGCGAAGGAGCCCGCCCGCGTGCGCAAGATCTTCCTCACCGGGCTGGCCCTGTCGGCGGGCATCATGGTGCTGGGCACCGCGCTGTGCCAGCTGGTGCCGGGGCAGCTGATCGGCCTGTTCTCCACCAGCAGCGAGACCGTCGCCCTCGGCAGCACGGCGCTGCGCATCATCAGCCTGGGCTTTATCATCTCGTCGGTGTCGGTCATCTCCTGCGGCGCGCTGGAGGGGCTGGGCATGGGCGGGCCCTCGCTGCTGATCTCGCTGCTGCGCTACGCGGTGGCCATCCTGCCGCTGGCCTTCGTGTTCAGCCGGCTGTGGGGCCCGGTGGGCGTGTGGCACGCCTTCTGGGTCACCGAGGTGCTGGCCTCGGCGGTCAGCTGGCTGATCTGCAAAAAGAAAGTCTTCGCCGTGATGGAATAAGCGCGGACAAAAAAGGCCCCCGGCTGCTTTGGCACAGCCGGGGGCCTTTGCCGTTTGCCGCGGCTCAGCCCGCGTCGATCAGCCTGCCAAGGCTGAAGGAATAGATACCCTTGTAGGTCACCTTTTTGGGCGCAAAGCGCTTTTCGATGGCGAGGGCGTAGAGGTTCAGCTGCGGGCGGTACGCGGCGAGGAAGTCCGCCTCGGCCTTGCCGCGGTCGGTCTTGTAGTCCAGCAGCTCCAGATGGTCGGGGAAGACCAGCAGCAGGTCCGCGATGCCCTGCACCAGCACCTGCGCGCCGTCCGCGGCGGGGGGCTGCTGCTCGGGGGGCAGGCCCTGGGCCGCCAGCACCGCGCCGGCGGGCAACGCCGTGATGAAGGCATACTCCCGCAGGACCTTGTCCGCCGCCAGCACCCGCCCGAAGGCCTCCCCGCCGAAAAAGCGGGCCAGGCGCCCCAGCTCCAGCCGGGCGGCGGTCTCGGGGGCAGTCAGCCGGGCCGCGGCCTGGCGGTCGCGCTCGGCGGCCAGGGCGTCCAGCAGGGCCTGGCCCCCCTGCCGGGCGGGGGCGGCCAGGGCGGCAAAATCGGCGTGCTCCAAAAAGGCGTGCAGCGCCGTGCCCATCTCGGCGGCCGAGAGGCCGTCCTTCGCCAGGAAGGCGGGCCGCTCTAGGCTCGCCGCCTCGCCCTGATGGTGGACGAGGCTGGTGACGCTGACCTTGGCGGGCACCGCGACCAGGCCCGCGGCGGGATAGCGCCAGGCAAAGCCCGCCCGCAGCGCCTGCACCAGGGCCGGGTCCGCCGGCGCGGGCTCGGGCGGCGGGGGCGGCGGGGCCGCCTCGGCCGCGTCGGGCAGCAGCAGCGTCAGGACGCTGTCCGTCTGCACGAAGGGCAGCTGCAGATCGCCCGCCAGGCGGCGCAGGGGGCCGCCGTTCGGGTGGACCAGCAGCGCCGCCCGCAGCCAGCCGGCAAAGCTTCCGCACTGGCCGTACAGCACCGGCCCCGCGCCCGCCGCCAGGAAGGCCGCGGCCTTTTCCAGCGGGTTCGCCGTCCGGGTGACGCCCAGCGGCATGGTCAGGATCAGCTTGTCCTGCGCGCGGGTCAGCGCGACGTACAAAAGGCGCATCTGCTCGCTGCGCAGCTCGCGCTCATGGACGGCGGCCAGCGCCGTGTAGGCGGCGCTTTTGTACAGCTCGCCCCCGTCCTGCCGCAGCCGCAGCCCCGCGCCGTAGACGCGGTGCAGCAGCACCGGCTCGCGCAGGTCGGCGGCGTTGAAGCGGCGGCCCGTGTCCGCCACGAACACCACCGGGAACTGCAGCCCCTTCGAGCGGTGGATGGTCATGATGGTGACGCAGCCCGGCCGCGCTGCGCCGGGCGCGCCCTCGGCCGTGTCGCCCCCGGCGGCGGACGCCGCGTCGATGGCGCGCACCAAAGCCGAGATGCCGCCGCTCCCCGCCCCGGCGCAGAAGGCCGCGAAGCGCCGCGCGTCCTCCCGGCGGCGCTGGCCGTTCTCCATCGCGCCCAGGGCCGCGAGGTAGCCGGTGGAGGCGAAGATCTCTTCCAGCAGGCGCTCGGCCGGGACGCTGCGCGCCAGCCGGCGCAGCCCGCCCAGCCGGGCGTAGAACTGCCCCACCCGCTGCGCGAAGGGGTCGCCGGGCGGCTGCGCCGCGAGGGCGGCCACCGCGCCGTACAGGCTGCCCTCCTTTTTGGCCGCGCGCAGCCGCACCAGGTCGTCGTCGGTAAAGCCGAAGACCGGCCCCAGCATGGCCGCGGCCAGGTAGATGTCCTGCGCGGGGTTATCGATCACCTTGAGCAGGGCCACCAGCGGCCGGATGTGCGGCGCTTCAAAGAGGTTCTCGCGGGCGTCGGCGTAGACGGGGATGCCCCGCTCCGCCAGGGCCCGCACATAGAGCGGGAAATCCGCCCGCGCCGCCAGCAGGATGCAGCAGTCCTCATAGCGGGCGGGGCGCTCGCCGTCCCCGCCGCGGACGGGCTCGCCCCCGGCCACCAGCGCGTCGATGCGCGCGGCGATCCAGGCGGCGTCGGTCGCGGCCTCGTCGTCGGGCAGCAGGCAGGCCTCGACGCTGCCCTGGTAGCTGCCGGGCGCGCCGCAGACCAGGCGCTGGCCCTCGCCGTAGGCGGTGTCGCCCAGCTCAGGGCTCATCAGCTGGCCGAAAATAAAGTTGATGCCCGCCACCACCGCCGGGGCGGAGCGGAAATTTGCGTCCAGGGCCAGCATGGCGTTTTCCGCCCTTTGCCCCTCGGGCGGGGCGGGGCGCGCCAGGCCGCCGGGCAGGGGCGGCCAGCGCTCCAGCTTTTCCCGGAAGATGGCGGGGTCCGCCTGGCGGAAGCGGTAGATGCTCTGCTTGAGGTCCCCCACCAGGAAGAGGTTGCCCCCGTCCGGCGCGGCGAGGCAGGCGTACAAAGCGTCCTGCAAGGCGTTCGTGTCCTGGTACTCGTCCACCATCACCGCGCCGT
>CALXGZ010000115.1 GCA_944387975.1 uncultured Faecalibacterium sp. | reverse complement strand
GGGGCTGACCGGCGTCATGCAGGACCTTGTGGCGGACGGCAACTCGGTGCTGCTGGTAGACCACGACACCCAGGTGCTGCGCCAGGCCGACTGGCTGATCGAGCTGGGGCCCGGCGCGGGCGCTGCGGGCGGGCAGGTGATCGCCGCCGGGACGGTGTACGCCGTCGCCCAAAGCCCGGCCAGCCGCATCGGGCCCTATCTGGCGGGCCGGGCCGGGGTGGGCCGGGCCGCGGCGCAGGGGGATCTGTTTGCCGCGGGGGCCATCCGGCTGTCCACCGGGGCCATCCACACGGTGCAGCCCCTCGAGGCCGTCCTGCCCAAGGGCCGCCTGACGGTGGTGACGGGGGTGTCGGGCTCGGGCAAGACCACCCTCGTCCTCGAGAGCCTTGCCCCCGCCCTGGAGGCCCTGGCCGCGGGCGGGCCCCTGCCGGCCCATGTGCGCGCGGCGGAAGCCCCCGGCATCGCCCGGGTCCGGCTGATTGATTCCTCCCCCATCGGCATCAACGTCCGCTCCACCGTGGCCACCTACGCGGGGGTCCACGACGAGCTGCGCAAGATCTATGCCCGCACCCCCGACGCCCGGCGGCTGGGCTGCAAAGCAGGGGACTTCTCTTACAACACCGGCCGCCTGCGCTGCCCCGTCTGCGACGGCACCGGCTCCATCAGCCTGGACGTACAGTTTCTGCCCGATGTGGAGATCCCCTGCCCCGAATGCCGCGGCAGCCGCTACGCCCGCGCCGCCGCCGAGGTGCGCTATACCGCCAGGGACGGCGTCTCGGCCAGCCTGCCCGAGCTGATGGCGATGGATGTGGCCGGCGCGCTGGCCCTCTGCCGCGATATGAAAAACGTGGCCCCCCGCCTCAAGGTCCTGGCCGACCTCGGCCTGGGCTACCTGACGCTGGGCGAAGCCACCCCCAGCCTGTCGGGCGGGGAGGCCCAGCGGCTCAAGCTGGCCAGCGAGATGGGCCGCGGCCAGGGCGACACCGTCTTTATCTTCGACGAGCCGACCATCGGCCTCCACCCCCAGGACGTGCAGACGCTGCTGGAGGTGTTCCAGACGCTGCTGGACCACGGCGCCACGGTGGTGGTGATCGAGCACGACCTCGACGTGATCCGCTCGGCCGACTATATCATCGACATGGGCCCCGGCGGGGGCGCAGCCGGCGGGCGCATCGTCGCCAGCGGCCCGCCCGCCGCCATCCGCGCCTGCCCCGCCAGCGTCACCGGGCGCTTTCTTTGAGGGGGGGAGCACCAGTTTTGTATAAGATTCCGGCAAACTCTCCACTTGGATGAGAGTTTCCAGGAGGTATGCCCATGCACGAGGAACTGCTGCCCATCGGCAAGATGGCCGAGCTGAACCGCATCTCGGTGCCCACCCTGCGGCTGTACGACGAGAAGGGGCTGCTCAAGCCCCGCTATACCGACCCGCAGACCGGCTACCGCTATTACAGCATCGACCAGAACGCCCGGCTGGATATGATCGCCTACATGAAAGAGCTGGGCATGAGCCTGGCCCAGATCGCCCGGGTGCTGCAAAAGGAGGCTATCTCCCTCATCGAGGAGCTGCTGGCCCAGAAGAACGAGCAGATCCACCAGCAGATGCGCCAGCTCAAGGCCCAGCACGACGCCGTCGAGCGGGCCATCCTCTCGATCGAGCGGTACCGCAAGTCCCCCGCCACCGGCACCTTCTCGCTGGAATACATCGACCGGCGCTACGCCTGGGGCATCCCCTGCGCGGCCAATTTCTACGCCGACGATGTCCACAGCTACGAGGCCGAGCTGCGGGAGCTGCGCCGCCGCCTGGAAGAAAACGGCTTTGCCCAGATCCACTCCTACAACATCGGCACCACCATCGCCCAGGCCGACTTTGAGGCCGGGCGCTTTGTGGCGGGGCGCATCTTCATCTTCACCGGCCGGCGCGAGGCCGGGGCGGGCCAGATCGTCGAGAGCGGTATGTACGCCTGCGTCTATCTGGACAACTACGACGATGAGATCCACTATGCCCGCCTGCTGCTGGACTGGTGCGCCCGCAGCGGCTACCGCATCGCCGGGGACTATATCTGCGAAGTGATGACCGGCTTTAATGTATTCGACAGCGACCCGCGCAGTATGTTCCTGCGGCTGCAGGTGCCGGTGACGTTTCAGAAATAGCCCGCCAAAAATTTCACAAATGCCGCCTTGACCCTCCTGCGGCAGGAGGGTTTATACTGGATGCAGACAAAGCGCGGGGGCGCCGGCCCCCGGCATACAACATCCGCAACAAAGGAGGCTACCTGTTATGAGAAAGATCAAAGTGGTGCAGTACGGCTGCGGCAAGATGGCCAAGTATACCCTGCGCTATCTCTATGAGCACGGCGCGCAGATCGTCGGCGCCATCGATGTCAACCCCGCCGTGGTGGGGATGGATGTGGGCGACTACGCCGGCCTGGGCCTCAAGACAGGCGTCATCATCTCCAACGACGCAGACAAGGTGCTGGACGAGTGCGACGCCGATGTGGCGGTCGTGACCCTGTTCAGCTTTATCGGCGACATTTACGACCATGTGGAAAAATGCGTCTCGCGCGGGATCAACGTCATCACCACCTGCGAGGAGGCCATCTACCCCTGGACCACCGCCGCCGCCCAGATCAACAAGCTGGACGCCCTGGCCAAGGCCAATAACTGCACCATCACCGGCTCCGGTATGCAGGATATCTTCTGGATCAACATGGTGGCCATGGTGGCCAGCGGCTGCAACAAGATCACCAAGATCAAGGGCGCTTACAGCTACAACGTCGAGGACTACGGCCTGGCCCTGGCCCAGGCCCACGGCTGCGACCTGACGGCCGAGGAGTTCGAGGCCAGGATCGCCCACCCCGCCGCGTTTGAGCCCTCTT
Organism: uncultured Faecalibacterium sp.; assembly: GCA_944387975.1. GTDB lineage: Bacteria > Bacillota > Clostridia > Oscillospirales > Ruminococcaceae > Faecalibacterium. The sequence goes on along the minus strand of CALXGZ010000115.1, from coordinate 2,321 downwards.
ATGCCTGGAATGCCAGCGAGGCCATTTGCAGCAAGCTGGGCCTGACCATCAAGTCCATCGACCAGAAGCACGTGCCGTACATCGTCGACCACGACGTGTACAGCTCCACCCTGGGCTCCACCATCGCGGCAGGCCGCTGCATCGGTATGTCGGCGGTCGTCACCATCGAGACGATGCAGGGCATCACCATCGAGGAGGAGACCATCGGCAAGGTCTACGGCCCCGACGACGGCGACCAGTGCGACTGGTGGTTCACCGGCGAGCCCGACACCGAGTTCCATGTGGTCAAGCCCGCCACCGTCGAGCACACCTGCGCCACCATCGTCAACCGCATCCCCAGCCTGCTGCGGGCCCCCGCCGGCTTTGTCACCTGCGACCAGCTGGACCCCCACAGCTACCTGACCTACCCCATGGAATACCACGTCTGATCATCTGCTCCTTTTCCCATTCCCACACGCCCTGCACAACGCAAAAGAGGCCGTCCCCGGCGCCCCGGGGGCGGCCTCGCCCTTTCCGCCCGCCCAAGTCCCCGACCCCCCACGCAAGAAAAGCGCCCGTCCTTTCGGACGGGCGCTGCGTTCTGCATGCTGCACCAGGCAGGGCTTCCTCACCCCGGCAGTTCCATCTCGTGCTCCATTTTTACGAACCCGTATTTTTCGTAGAGCGGGCGCCCCATATCGGTCGCCTCCAGCGAGATGGCGGTGATGCCCCTCTCCCTGCTGTCCCTGACCAGCAGGTCCAGCGTTTGGGCCGCGATGCCCTTTCTCCGGTAGGCGGGGGCGGTGTACATATTCATGATGTAGGCTTTCTTCCCGGAGGGGTTGTGGTAGGTGGGCGCGACCTGGAAAAAGCTGACGCCGCCCGCCCCCGCAAAATGCGCCCCATCAAACACCAGATAGGCGATATGGGTGCCGTCGCAAAGGGCTTTCTGATAATAGCGGCGGGTCTCCTCTTCCACTTCGCTCATGTCGGCGTCAGCGGGCAGCTGGTTGGCTGACCGCAGCACCTCCACCCTTGTTTTTGTCAGGAGTTCGACGTCCCCGATGGACGCTCTTTTGTAGGTCAGCTCCATGCCGTATCCCTCCCAAGCTGCGGGCCTGCCGCCCTGTCGTGCCTTCATTATACCCGCCGCTGCGCCAAAAGGCAAGAAAAGCGCCCGTCCTTTCGGACGGGCGCTTGGTGGTTGCGGCGTTCATGTTTACCCGGCACTGCCGGCGTGTTCATCCAGCCATTTCTGGACCAGCTTGACGCTGATTTTGACAATGTCAGCGATCTCGGGCACAGACATGCCTCTTTCTGCAAGGGTCAGGGCTGTTTCTCTGGCCTTTTTCATTTCCCCTTCTGCCAGCCCTTCCACAATGCCCTGCACTCTGCCCTTTTCCTCGCCTGCACTGTAAATTTTATCCATCTCACGGCACATAAAATCAACCCCTTCCTGTGTCTCTTTCAGCTCACGCACACGCCTTGCCAAAACTTCGCTGTGGATATCGCCGGCGTCTTTGCAGTGAAAATCCCGCATCAGACGTCCAAGTTCCGTATCATCCTGGCAGCTGGCATTTACATACAGGATATACGCTTCATCCTTAAATTCCGCCCCGACCTCTTCGATCTTCCGGCTCACATGATAGATCGGCAGCCCATAGCCAAGCACATCGCCGCGGGTGATGAAGATCACATAGGTTTCCGGCAGCTGGTCGAAGTCCTGCCCGGCATTCAGGGTATTCATATCCATCAAGCCGCTGTGGTATCTGGCCCGTTTGGGGGAGGCTCCTTCGGTATCCTGCTGCATCTCGACGTCAAACTGCTTTCCGTCCGCATCCCTCACCACGCAGTCAAGGATGGCAGACCGTCCTTGAAGGTTCTTGTAGTCCTGCTGAAGGACCTGATCGACGACTTTCAGGTCTTTTCTTCCCATGATGACCTGCAGAACATATTCCGTACACTCGCGCTTTTTGAACACATTCCGCATGAACATATCGCTCATGATGGTAAGGCCCTTCAAGATGCTTCTATATGTTTCATAGCGGGTTTCCAGCTCGCTGTCCGCTCTTCTATATTCCATGCCGGCACCCCGCTTTCGTCCTCGTTTTGGTCTCTCCTGTCTATATAATATCATGGAAAAAGGCGCATTGCAAGGCAGCCCGCCCAACACCCCCACGCAAGAAAAGCGCCCGTCCTTTCGGACGGGCGCTTGGTGGTTGCGGGGGCTGGATTTGAACCAACGACCTTCGGGTTATGAGCCCGACGAGCTACCGGACTGCTCCACCCCGCGCTATTTATTTCGCACCCGGCGGGCCTTTTGTGAAGGGCCGCATCGCTTG
>CALXGZ010000114.1 GCA_944387975.1 uncultured Faecalibacterium sp. | reverse complement strand
TTGGTGATGTACTCTTTCAACACCCCGGTGGCCCAGATGCGAAAGCGGGTGGCCTTGCGGGAGTTGACCCGGTAGCCCACCGATATGATGGCGTCGAGGTTGTAGAACTGGGTCGAGCGGGTGACGGTGCGGCTGCCTTCGGTCTGAACTATTTCCATTTTGGAAACAGTTCGTTCTCTGACAAGTTCGCCTTCCTCGTAAATGTTGGTCAGGTGTTTTGAAATGGCGGGGGGTTCCACCCCGAACAGTTCGGCCATGCCTTTCTGGGTCAGCCAGATGCTTTCGTCCTTGATGACGGCGCTGACGGCGACGTCCTGGTCTTCGGCACGATAGAGCAGGAACTGAAATTCGTTGCTCACGCCAAGCCTCCTTTCTTTCGTTGCGGTCCTGATGGCAAAACACCCCCAGCCAAAGGCCGGGGGCGGGGGTTATCTCTGTTTGCCGGTGTAGGCGATGGCGACGGTGTCGGGGCCGGTGTTGGCGGAGACCACGCCGCCCAGCTCAAAGACGACCGCCGGCTCCTGGCCGAAGGCTTTTTTGCAGGCGCGGCGCAGCTCCTCGCCCTGTTTGATGCCGGTGTGGGCCACCATATACTCGAAATCCTCGACGCCGGCGGCGTGCTTTTTGGCCACGTCGATGACGGTGGGGATGACCTTGTCGTCGCCGCGGACCTTGCTCTCCACCACCGTCTTGCCGTCGATCAGGGTGATGATGGGCCGCAGGCCCAGCAGCTCGCCGGCAAAGGCTGCGGCCGCCGAGATGCGGCCGCTCTTTTTCATCTGGCGCAGGCTGTAAGGCCCGAGGACGATCTCCATGCGGTTCATCTTGTCCTCAAACTCGCCGATGACATGGCGCAGCTCGGCGCCGTTGCGCAGCTTGCGGGCCATCTCGCAGACATACCAGCCGAACACCATCGAGTAGGTGTGGCTGTCCAGCAGATGGATGCGCATCTTGTGCTCGGGGCGCTCCTCCCGCAGCATCCCCGCGGCGATGACCGCGTTGTCGTAGGTGGAGGAGCCGGAGCGGTTGATGGTGACATGGACCAGGTCGGTATAGCCGGCGTCCACGTACTCGCAGTACTTCTCGCAGAACTGGAGGGGGGTGATGGCCGCCGTGGAGGGCACGCCCTTGGCCTGGCGCATCAGGTCGTAGAACTCCTCGTTGGTGCAGCTCACCCGCTCGAGGTAGTCTACGCCGTCCAGCAGGATGTGGAAGCTCATGATATCAATGCCGTACTGGTCGGCCAGCGCCTGGGGGATATCGCAGGAGGAATCGGTCAGGATGGCGATTTTGTTCATAGTAGTCCTCATTTCCATTCGTAATCACGCAGATGGCCATGGTCGAGCAGCTCGGGGAAATCCCATTGGCGCAGCACTTCATAAACGCCCACCGCCACGCTGTTGGACAGGTTCAGGCTGCGGGCATCCCCCCGCATGGGCAGGCGGATGCAGCAGTCGGGGTTGGCCGCCAACAGCGCCTCTGGCAGGCCCGCGTCCTCCCGGCCAAAGACGAGATACGCCCCGTCCGGGTAGGAAACATCGGTATAGCGGCGGGGAGCCTTGGTCGAAAAATAGTAGTAGGGGCCGTCGTTCTTCTCAAAAAATTCGGCCAGGCTCTGATAATATGTTATATCAAGCATGGGCCAATAGTCAAGCCCTGCGTGCTTTAATTTTTTGTCGTCGATGGCAAAGCCCATCGGCCCCACCAGGTGCAGCCGGCAGGCGGTGCAGGCGCAGGTGCGGGCCACGTTGCCGGTGTTCTGGGGGATGCGCGGCTCCACCAGGACGATGTTCAAAGTGGGTTTGTGCTCCATGGTTTCCTCCGTTTCCCCGGTGGGGGTTCAAAACTCCGGCATGGGGGCCAGGCGGGGCAGCAGCGGCTCGAACCAGACCCCGAAACGGGTGTCGGCGGTGCGGGGGGTCTGCTGGATGGCCTGGGCCACAAAGCCGGCGGCCGCGTCGGCGGCGGCGCTGAGGACGTTGCCCCGCAGCAGCGACCCCGTCACGATGGCCCCGAACAGGTCCCCCGTGCCGGGGAAACTGCGGTCGATGTGGAGGTGGCGGACCACAAAGGGCTCGTCGCCCGCCCCGGCGCAGCCCACGAACTTGCCCATGGGCAGACCGGTGACCACCACCCGCCCGGCCAGGCCGGTCAGCCGGCCGGCCAGGTCCAGGGCTTCGCCGTCCGAGATGACGTCGGGCAGGGCGGGGTCCAGGCCCAGCAGCAGCCTGGCCTCGGTCAGGTTGGGCAGGATCAGGCTGGCCTGGCGGCACAGGTCCCGCACCTTGTCGATGACGGAGGGCGCAAAGCCGCTGTAGGGCCGGCCGCCGTCGGCCATGACCGGGTCCACCACCTTGAGGGCATCCGGCCAGAGCCGGAACGCCTCGGCGGCCAGGTCCACCAGGGCCTCGCTGCCCAGGTAGCCGGTGTAGATGCAGTCGAAGGCGAGGCCCAGCTCCCGGTAGTGGGCCAGGGCGGCGTGGCCGTAGGCTTCGCAGTCCAGGCGGGCGGGGGCGCCCAGCCCCCCGGTATGGGTGGACAGCAGCATGGTGGGCAGGGCCACCGGCTGCACCCCCATGACGGCCAGCACCGGCAGGATGACCGCCAGGCTGCACCGCCCTGCGCCGGACAGATCGTGGATGCAGAGGACTTTTTTGGGTTCGGTTGGCAAAGGACAAGTCTCCTTTCATACATGCGGGGTGCCGGCGGCAAACCCTGCCGCCGGGGCGCTGCATAGGATGGGATAGCCGGGGGCCCGCCCGGGCATACTATCACTGGCCGGGGCACCGGCACAAACCAACGGGAGGGCACTGTTTATGAAAGAACATCAGGTACGTTCCGCCGCCGGGATGCTGCTCGGCATGGCGGCAGGCGCAGCGGTGGGGGCCGCCGGCGTGATGGCGGCGGTCCACACCGACCCCCGGGGCGTCCGCAAAGCGGCCCGCAAAATGGCCAAAGGGGCCGAGCACGCGGTGGACCGTCTGGACAAGATGGCCGGCGACATCATGGAAAAGTTTTGACCGGCCCCTACCCGGGCAAAAAAAGACTGCGGCAGGCGCTGCGCCCCGCAGTCTTTTTGTGTCCCGCGACGCTTTACAGGACGGCGATGCACATCCGGGCGGTCTTGGTGGTCTCGCCCAGCAGGTCAACGTCCATCTCGATGGCGCAGGTGACCACCAGCGAGCGGCTGACGTTGCTGCCGGTGAGCACCGAGGAGGGCAGGTTGCGGATGGTCAGGACGGCGGAGCCGTCGTCCAGGCTGCCGGACACCTCGCCGTCGTAGGAGATGTCGCCGATGGTCAGGCCGGACAGGTGCCCGGTGAACACCACGGTGGAGACGGTCTGGATGGGCAGGTGCAGGGTGTAGGTGCCGTTGGACTGGCGGACCAGGGTGGCCTCGCGGCCGTCGTCGACGCCGTCGTTGACCTCCGAGTAGCTCTCGCTGTCCTCGCTCCAAAAGGTGACCGCGACGGGCAGGGTGGCCGTAACACCGCCGCCGGCGGCGGCACCCACCGCCCCGGCTGCCAGGCTGCCTGCCACCGCCAGCATCAGAGCCAGCAGCGCGGCGCACAGCCGTTTATAACAAAGGGTATGGGTCATAATAAACATCCTTTCCTGTGGGGCGGCCCAGCCGGTACGCTGTGCAAACTACCCCACTATCAAGATAACACCATTTAAAGAGAATGTCAAGGGCAGGTCAAATTTTGGGGCAGGCGCCCGGGCGCGTCCAGGGGACGGAACAGGCGAGACAGGGCGCCGCAGCCCGGAGCGTGTCGTTTGCCGGCACGCGGAAACATCCCTCCCCGCAGGGCGGGGAGGGATGTGCAGGCACGCTGGTTCAGCGATTATTCAAAGTTGGGGTCATCCTTCAGCAGGTGGATGTTGGTGATGAAGGCGCTCTGCTCGGGGTCCTTGAAGGGGGCCGCGGCCACGTACTTGTTCAGCTGGACCGCGGTGCGCATGGGATCGGCAATGGTGCCGGCGCCGCCGATGCAGCCGCCGGGGCAGCCCATGCCCTCCAGCAGGTAGCCGTTGTACTTGCCGGCCTTGGCCATCATCAGCATCTTCTTGCAGTTGGCCAGACCCTCGGCCGAGGCGATCTTGACCTCCTTGTCGGGGTACCACTCGTGGATCTTGTCGGCCACGGCCTTGGCCACGCCGCCCGACTGGGCGAAGCCGCGCCCGGCCGCCGAGCCGTAGTGCAGCTCCTCATCCTCGCTGGCGGGGATGGACAGGTCGATGCCCTTGGCCTCCATGATGCCGGCCAGCTCCTCGAAGGTCAGGACGAAATCGACGTCGCTGCGCACATGGCGGCGGGAGGCCTCCAGCTTCTTGGCCGCGCAGGGGCCGATGAAGCACATCCGGGCCTCGGGGTCGGCGGCCTTGACCATGCGGGCGGTAAAGACCATCGGGGTCATGGTCATCGAGATGTTCTTGGCCATGTCGGGGAAGAGGGTCTTGGCCATCATGCTCCACGCCGGGCAGCAGCTCGTCGCCATGAAGTTCAGCTTCTCCGGCACCTCGTTGAGGAAGTCGTGGGCCTCGTCCACCGTGCACAGGTCGGCGCCGATGGCGACCTCGACCGTCTCACAGAAGCCCACCTGCTCGAGGGCGGCACGCAGCTTCTGGGTGGTGTTCAGCGCCGGGAACTGGTTGATGAAGGCGGGGGCCACCAGGGCGTAGACCCGGTCCCCGCGGTTGAAGCTCTGGATCAGCTGGTAGATCTGGCCCTTGTCGGCGATGGCGCCGAAGGGGCAGTTGACCAGGCACTGCCCGCAGGAGACGCACTTCGAGTAATCGATCTCAGCGCGGCCCAAGGCGTCCGAGTGGATGGCGCCCATGCCGCAGGCGGCGGCGCAGGGGCGCTCGGTCTTGACGATGGCGTGGTAGGGGCACACGTCGACGCAGCGGCCGCACTTGATGCACTTCTCCTGGTCGATGGTGGAGCGGCCGGACTCCCACACGATGGCCTGCTTGGGGCACACCTCCATACAGGGGTGGGCCAGGCACCCCTGGCACAGGTCCGAGACCTTGACCATCTTTTCGGGGCAGCGGTTGCAGGCGAACTTGATCACGTTGACCAGCGGGGGGTCGTAGTACTTGTCGGCGATGTTGGCGTCCTCCAGGCCGGACACGACGCTGTTGTGCTCGTCCATGCGGCGGGTGGGCAGGCCGATGGCCAGACGGACGCGCTCCTCGACGATGGCGCGCTCCAGGAAGATATCCTTGCGCAGCTTGCCCTCCTCGCCGGGGATGATCTTATAGGGGATGCTGCGCATCATGTGGTTTGCCTGTTCGCCCTTGACATTGGCGTAGGCCATGCGGGCGACTTCGGTGAATACCGCCCGCCGGATCTGGATGACGGTGGTATTGATGCCTCTGAAGCTCATTCCAAACTCTCCTTTGCTTGCTTTGCTGGTTACCAGGCCCGCGGCCCCGGGGGGCCGTGCCGTGAGCGGCGGCGCAGGCTACTAAGACCGCTTCGCCGCGCCGTCTCATACACTGCTATTCTACCACATTTCGCGCCCCTTGAAAAGGGAGAACGTGAAAAAAACGGCAAAGTCCCGCCGCGCCCCCCGGGCGCGGGCCGCTTATGCCTGAGCGGGCAGCATCTCCGCCCGCACCCGGGCGCCGTCGTACTGGCCCAAGCGCACGCGGACGATCTGGCCGGGGGCGCAGCCGGGGGCCGCGACGGCCACCGGCACGTACAGCCGCGTGTAGCCGGTGAACACCGTGGCCGACAGCGGCGTCTCCAGCAGCACCTCGTCCTCCGTGCCCGCGAGGCCCGCCAGGACGCGGGCGCGCACGGCCTCGGCGCGCTGGTGCATGCGGCGGCTGCGGGCCTGCTTTTCCTCCTCGACGATCTGATCGGGGAAGCTGTAGGCCGCCGTGCCCTCCCGCCGCGAATAGGGGAACACGTGTACCCGCAAAAAGCCCACCTCCTCGAGGAAGGCGCAGCTGGCCTCGAAGTCCGCCTCCGTCTCGCCGGGGAAGCCGCAGATGCAGTCGGTGGTAAAGCTGACCGGCCGCCCGCCGTAGGCCGCGCGCAGCTGGCCGACGACGTCCAGGTACTGCGCGGCGGTGTAGGGCCGGCGCATGCGGCGCAGCGTGGCGTCGCAGCCGCTTTGCAGGCTGAGGTGGAACTGGGGGCAGAGCTTGTCCACCGCGGCCATGCGGCGTATGCCCTCCGGGGTGAGCATGTCGGGGTCGAGGCTGCCCAGGCGGATGCGCTCGATGCCCTCGACCCCGGCGCAGCGCTCGATCAGGGTGTACAGGTCGGTGCCGGTGTCGGCGCCGTAGCTGGGCAGCGAGATGGCGCTGAGCACCGCCTCGCGGTAGCCGGCGGCGGCCAGCTGGCGCAGCTCGGCCAGGATGCTGGCCTCGGCGCGGCTGCGCACGGGGCCCCGCGCCCGCGGGATGACGCAGTAGGCGCAGCGGCGGTTGCAGCCGTCCTCCACCTTAATGAAGGCGCGGGTGTGCGTCTCGAAGCGCTCCACCGGCAGCTCCTCGAAGGCCTCGCCCCGCTCGTGCGGCTGGATGGCGACGATGCGCTCGTGGCCGTCCAGCAGCTGGCGGACATAGCCCAGAATGGCCCGGCGGTTGGTGGTGCCGCAGACGATATCCGCCTCGGGCATGGCGGCGGCCGCCTCCGGGGAGGCCTGCGGCCAGCAGCCGGACATGACCGTCACCGCGCCGGGGTTTTTGCGCTTGGCCTGGCGCAGCCACTTGCGGCTTTTCTGCGCGCCGAAGTTGGTGACGGTGCAGCTGTTGACGATGTAGACGTCGGCGTCCTCGCCGTCGGGCACGACGGTAAAGCCGCTGCGCTTGAACAGCTGTTCCAGCGCTTCGGTCTCGTTCAGGTTGACCTTGCAGCCCAGGGTATAGAAACAAACACGCATGGGGTATCCTTTCTTTACACGCATCTTTGGTACAGCGCAAGTATAACGTATACCGCCCCAAAAGGCAAGCGCGCATGACGGGGCGCACGGCTGCATACAATCACAACAAAATACGCTGAGATGGAGGCGGAAGGCATGGCGGCTGGGATGATGGGCAAATGGGGTAAGGGCGGGGGCCGGCGCCGGGCGGCGGCCTGCCTGCTGGCGCTGGGGCTGCTGGGCGCGCCGGCGGCGACTGCCGCGGCGGCTGCGGCGGGGGGCGCGCAGCTGGTGCCGGCCGAAGCGCAGGCGTCGCTGTCGCTGCCCTGCCGGGCGGCGGTGCTGGTGGACCAGGCCAGCGGCACGGTGCTGTATGAGAAGGACGCGGCCCGCCGGGTGCCCATCGCGTCCATCACCAAGGTGATGACCCTGCTTTTGACCTTCGAGGCCATCCACGACGGGCGGCTGACCCTGGACACCCCCGTGCCCGTCAGCGAGCACGCGGCCAGCATGGGCGGCAGCCAGATCTGGCTGGAGCCGGGCGAGCACTTCACCCTGGACGAGATGCTGCGGGCCATCTGCGTGTCCAGCGCCAACGACGCCGCCGTGGCCGTGGCCGAGCTGGTGGGCGGCAGCGAGGAGGCCTTCGTGGCGCGGATGAACGCCAAGGCCGCCGAGCTTGGCATGGCGGACACCAGCTTTAAAAACGCCTGCGGCCTGGACAGCGAGGGGCACCTGTCCACCGCGCGGGACGTGGCCGTGATGAGCCGCGCCATCCTGAACGAGTGCCCCGAGGTGCTGCAGTACAGCGGCATCTGGACCGACACGCTGCGCGGCGGCGAGACCATGCTGGTGAACACCAACAAGCTGCTGCGCCGCTACGAGGGCATCACCGGGCTGAAGACCGGCACCACCGGCGGCGCGGGGGTGTGCATCACGGCCTCGGCCAGCCGCGACGGGCTGGACCTGATCGCGGTGGTGCTGGGCGCGGACTCCAGCGCCGAGCGCTTCGAGGCGGCCACCCGCCTTTTGGACTACGGCTTTGCCAATTACGAGGCCGCGCCCCTGCCGGACCTGTCGGGGCGGCCGCTGTACCTGGACCTGGCCGGCAGCGACGAGACGGCGGTGCCGCTGGACTACAGCGCCCTGCCCGACAGCCTGCTGGTGCCGCGCGGGGGCGCGCCGTCCCTGACGGCCACGGTCAGCCTGCCGGAGCGCGCCCAGGCCCCCCTGGCCCGCGGCAGCGAGCTGGGCTCCGTCACCGTCAGCGCGAACGGCGCGAAGGTGGGCGAGTGGCCGGTGCGCGCCGCCGCCGGCGCGGCCAGGCTGGATTTTGCGGCGGCCGTGCGCCTGATGTTGGAAAGCCTGCTTTGAATTTTTGCCCATAGGTATGGCCTCTTTGTTAAAATAGTATGAATCCCGGGGATTTTGGCCTTGACTTTATCGGGGCGGAACGGTACACTTAGATAAAGCAATCCTGCGCCGCCCGCCGCGGCGTGGAACCATACAGGATAAGGATCAGTTTGGAGGCCAAGAACATGAGCGTTTCATTCAATACCAAACACCTCGCTCCGTTTATCAAAGAAGACGAGTTCGCCGCCATTTACCCGCAGGTGGCCGCCGCCCACGAGCAGCTGGGGGCCAGGACCGGCCCCGGCAACGACTTTTTGGGCTGGATGTACCTGCCCCGCGATTACGATAAGGAAGAGTTCGCCCGCATCCAGGCCGCCGCGGAGAAGATCCGCAGCGACTCCGACGTGCTGGTGGTGGCCGGCATCGGCGGCAGCTACCTGGGCGCCCGCGCCGTGGTCGAGGCCGTCAAGGGCGTCTACCACAACGAGCTGGAAGCGGGCCTGAAGGTCTACTTCTGCGGCAACAGCATCAGCCCCACCGCCCTGAACGACATCATCGCGCTGTGCAAGGGCAAGCGCTTCTCCATCAATGTCATCTCCAAGTCCGGCACCACCACCGAGACCAGCCTCGCCTTCCGCGTGCTGCGCAAGCTGCTGGAGGAGGAAGTGGGCGTCGAGGAGGCCAATAAGCGCATCTACGCCACCACCGACCGCGCCCGCGGCACCCTCAAGCAGCTGGCCGACAGCCAGGGCTGGCCCACCTTCGTGGTGCCGGACGACGTCGGCGGCCGCTACTCGGTGCTGTCGGCCGTGGGCCTGCTGCCCATCGCCGCCGCCGGCATCGACATCGCC
>CALXGZ010000113.1 GCA_944387975.1 uncultured Faecalibacterium sp. | reverse complement strand
CTACGCTATGGGCACCACAGCAATGCGCCCGAAGGGACTCGAACCCCCGGCCCACTGCTTAGAAGGCAGTTGCTCTATCCAGCTGAGCTACGGGCGCACGTCCTAATCCTCTGGGGCTTTTTCTTGGTGCAGGCCGTTCGGCACAGGCTGCGAGAGATATAATAGCATAAACGGGGGCTGCTGTCAAGCAAAAATTGAAAAAACTTTCCGGCTTTTTCGCGCTGCGCGCTCCTGCGCAAAAAATCCCCCGCCGGGGGGCGGGGGATAGGCTTACTGCCCGATCGCTTCGACGATCTGCTGGGCGATGTACTTGTGGCCCGCGGTGGTGGGGTGGCCGTCGTTCGCGGTCTTGGTGCGGGGGATGGCCACATAGGTGCAGCCGGTCTGCTCGGCCAGGTCGCGGACGAAGCGGTTGTAGCGGTTGAAGAAGTTGCTCCAGGTCCACAGCAGGGGCACGGGGTTGTAGCAGCCCAGCAGCAGGATCTGCGCGTCGGGGTTCTGGGCGCGGATGGCCTCGACGATCTGGGGCAGGTAGGCCGCGACGTTGTCGTAGGCCGTATTGCACACCTGCGCCGCGCCGGTGGTCAGTGCGTAGAACAGGTCGCTCGTCTCCTTCATGGTCAGCCGCAGGCCGAACAGCTGCTGGGCCATTTTGACGAAGTTGTCCCAGGTCATGTCGCGGTAGCCGCCCGAGACGATGGTGTTGGCCAGCTGCTCCGACTTCCAGTTGGTGGCGTTGCCGATGGACACCACGAAGGGCACCATCGCGTCGTTCATGCCGATCTGGATGCTGATGACGTCGGCCTGCTTGATGTAATCGAGGAATTCGGGGTAGGCGTAGTAGGTGCCGGCCGGCTGGTTGAACTCGGACATCTGCCCGTCGCGCACCATCTCCAGCAGGTCCTTCGTCATCAGGGCGGGCAGGCCCAGGTCGAGGGCGTGGTCGCGGTCGAGGCCCAGCATTTCGGCCACGTAGGAGACGTAGCTCGTATCGGGGTAGCCTTTGAAGTTGGGGCTGATGTCGTAGAAGATCTCCGCCGGGGTATAGTTGAAGCCGTCGAGGCCCACGCCGGCGGCGATGCTGTCGCCGAAGGCGAGGTAGGTCAGCTGGCCGTCCTCCTCGGGGGCGGCTTCGGGGGCTTCGGCGGGGCTTTCGGCGGGGGCGGGGGCCTCCCCGGCGGCCTCGCCGGTGAGGGCGGTCTCTTCGCCGATCAGCATGATATCGCCCTGCACGGCCTCGGGCACGTCGGAGACGGTCTCGTCCGCGCCGGAGACATAGATGGCGGTGGGCCCGTCCGCGCCGCCGATGATGCCGATGGTGGCTTCGGAGGCTGGGCTGTCCGCAAAGGCGGCAAGCGGCGCCGCGGCCAACAGCATGGCCGCCGCCAGCAGCAGGCTGAGGATGCGTTTTTTCATAGCAGGCTCCTTTTCGTCCACGGCCCGCTTAAAACGGGACAAAATATGGACAAATGACGTATTTTTGGAATACTTTCCTTCCATCATCATAAAGGCGCGCGGCCCGATTGTCAAGCCCCTGGGCGCAAATTCCACACAGAAAAAGCCGCCCGTGCAAAGGCACAGACGGCTGTGGGGACGTGATTTTGGCTTTTTTGCGCTTTAGTAATCCTGCGGGGTGACCTGCTCTTCCAGGGCGCGGTAGTCCACCTTGCCCACCGGGGTCAGGGGCAGCTGATCGATGAACTTATAGCCCACGGGCAGCACGTATTCGGGCAGCTCGTCGGCGCAGACGGCGCGCAGCTCGCGCACGATCTGCTTTTTCTTTTTGCCGCAGTCGGCCTTCAGCACGACGTAGGCCAGCGGCAGGCGGCCCTGGACGTGGTCCTTGTCGGCGCAGCCCACCACCGAGCAGCCCGACACCGCCGGGTGCTGGCTGATGACGTTCTCGATCATGGAGGGGAAGATCTTGAAGCCGTCGTGGCGGATGATCATGCGCTTGATGCGGCTGTCCAAAAAGACGTAGCCCTCCTCGTCCATGTAGCCGATGTCGCCGCTGTGCACCCAGACGCGGCCGTCGGCGTGCTTGCGCAGGATGATGGCGGTCTCCTCGGGCTTGTTGTAATAGCCCTGCATCACGCAGGGGCCCGAGATGCAGATCTCGCCCCGCTGGCCGATGGGCAGCTCGGTCTCGGTGCCGGGCTCGAAGATCGACACCAGCGTGCCCGGCAGGGGCAGCCCCACGGAGCCGGGCTTGTTGCGGCTGCCGGCGGCGGCGGTGGCGGCCGAGCAGACCTCCGTCATGCCGTAGCCCTTGGCCAGGGGGTAGGGGGCCCCGTGGTCGGCCAGAAAGTCGTTGACGGCCTTTTCGGCCCCCAGCGAGATGGCGTCGCCGCCGCAGGCGAAGTTCAGCACGAAGGACAGGTCCTTCTTTTTCAGCCTGGGGTCGGCGGCCAGCACCTGGTAGTGGGCCGGCACGCCGAACATGTGGGCGGGCTTGTGCTTCAGCACCAGCTTGCCCAGCTCGGCGGGGTCGAGGTTGGGGATGATGACCACCGTGATGCCCAGGCACAGCGGCAGATGCACGCCGCAGGCGTAGCCGTAGGCGATGAAGGGCGGCATGACGTTGAGCAGCTTCTGCTGGCGCTGGAACACCACCTCGTACGCGGCGAACTGCTGCGCCAGGGCGTTGAAGGAGGTGTCGCCCAGCAATACGCCCTTGGGGCTGCCGGTGGTGCCGCCGGTGTGCACCATCACGCAGCTGTGGGCGGGGTCGAAGGGCTCGCTGGCGGTGCTGGCGCCCTTGCCCGCCGCGATGAACTGCTTCCAGTTGGCGACGTTGGAGGCGTAGCGGTTGCGGTCGGGGTTGGCGGCGGTGTAGGCCAGCTTCAGCGCGCCGCCCAGCGACTCGGCCGGGGAAAAGACCAGCACCTTTTCCACCGTGGTGCGCCGCATGGCCTGGTGGCACTTGTCGTAGAACAGGTTCATGCAGATCAGCATGCGCGAGCCGGCCTCGTCGATGTAATCGTGGATACCCTCGGCGCTGTAGCGGGGGTCCACCAGGTTGAGGGTGGCCCCCACCATGTCGGCGGCGTAGAACAGGTAGATCACCTCGGGCGTCATGACGCTGACCACCGTCATGATATCGCCCTTGCGCACCCCGGCGGCGCGCAGGGCCGCGGCGGTCTTTTTCACGTTGACGATCAAAGTGGCGTAGGTGATGTTCACGCCGTAATAGTTCAGGGCGATATCCGCCAGGTGGCCCTTGTTCTGGCGGCAGACATACTCAAAAGCCGTGCAGTCGGGCAGCGGCATAGACCGGTATTTCGGGTCGTAAAACGCCATCCAGGGCTGCGCCTGGGAGGCATAGACCGGCTCTTTGGTGACAGGCATAGTGTTCCCTTTCTCTCCTAAACGCTTCGGGGCGGGCGCGGCAGCGCGCCTGCGTACACCCCATTATAGTAGCGCATGCGGCGGAAAGTCAATGCAAACGCCGCCCCGCGCCTGAACACACAGTATAACAGAAACTTTTGTCTAAACAGTGAACGCCGGCTTGTTTTTGCCTGCATTTTACACAGACAAAACAGGCAGGGCGCCGGGGCGCTCTGCCTGCTGCGTTGGGGATATTCTTACAGGGGCTGGGCCTCGGCCTCGCGCAGCCAGGCGGCGGCTTCGGCCTCGCTGCACAGCACCCAGTGCCGGGGGCGCAGCTCGCGCCAGGCGGGGGGCTCGGTCTCGTAGTGGTGCATAGAGGGGTCGTAGACCAGCAGCTTTTTGCCGCGCTCGCGCCGGGGGCTGGGCATGGGGATGGCCGAGATCAGGCTGCGGGTGTAGGGGTGGATGGCGTGGGCCGCCAGCTCCTCGGCATCGGCCAGCTCGACGATGTCGCCCTTGTGGATGACGGCGATGCGGTCCGAGATATAGCGCATCACCGACAGATCGTGTGCGATGAACAGGTAGGTGATGCCCCGCTGCTGCTGCAAA
The DNA here is from genome assembly GCA_944387975.1 of uncultured Faecalibacterium sp. Lineage (GTDB taxonomy): Bacteria > Bacillota > Clostridia > Oscillospirales > Ruminococcaceae > Faecalibacterium. Next base: position 1,910 of record CALXGZ010000113.1, on the reverse strand, counting down.
TGGCGCAGCAGGTTGAGCACCTGCGCCCGGATGGACATATCCAGCGCCGAGATGGGCTCGTCCGCGATGATGAACTCCGGCTCAACGATCAGCGCCCGGGCGATGCCGATGCGCTGGCGCTGCCCGCCCGAGAACTCGTGCGGGAAGCGGGAGGCGAACTCCGGCAGCAGGCCCACCTCCAGCAGGGCCTCGCGCACCTTTTCCTCCCGCTGGGCGGGGCTCAGGTCGGGGCGGACGTTCATCAGGCCCTCGCCCACGATGTAGCTGACCTTGGCGCGCTCGTTCAGCGAGGACTGCGGGTCCTGAAAGATCATCTGGATCTCCTTGATCACCTGGCGGTCCAGCTCTTTGGATATCTTGCCGTTGATCTTCTGGCCCTTGTAGAGGATGTCGCCGCCCGAGGTGGGGATGATGCGCATGATGGCCCGGCCGATGGTGGTCTTGCCGGAGCCGGATTCGCCCACCAGGCCGAAGGTCTCGCCGCGGTAGATCTCAAAGTTCGCGCGGGAGACGGCCCGGTATTTTTTGCGGCCGCTGCCGTAGCTGATCTCAAGGTCCTTTACTTGCAGCAGCACCTCGCGCTGTTCCTGCTTTGGCATCTCAGATACCCTCCTCTCGCAGGCGGCGGACTACGGCGGGCGGCTCGATCTTGGGCGCGCGCGGGTCCAGCAGCCAGGTCTTGGCCTTGTGGGTGGGGCTCAGCTCGAAATAGGGCGGCTGCTTGACGAAATCGATCTTCAGCGCCTGGGGGTTGCGCGGGGCGAAGGCGTCGCCGTGTATCTCGGCAAAGAGGTTCGGCGGCGTGCCCTGGATGTTGAACAGGTCCTCGCCCTTGACGCCCACCTGCGGCATGCTGGACAGCAGCGCCCAGGTGTAGGGGTGGCGCGGGTCGTAGTAGATCTCGTCGGCGGTGCCGATCTCGACGATGTCGCCCGCGTACATGACGGCCACGCGGTCCGCGATATTGGCCACGACGCCCAGGTCGTGGGTGATCAGCACGACGGTCAGCTTGTACTTGACGCGCATCTCCTTGAGCAGCTCGAGGATCTGCGCCTGGATGGTGACGTCGAGGGCGGTGGTGGGCTCGTCGCAGATCAGGATCTGCGGGTTGCATGCCACCGCGATGGCGATGACCACCCGCTGGCGCATACCGCCGGAGAACTCGTGCGGGTACTGCTTGAAGCGGCGCTCGGGCTCGGTGATGCCCACGTCGCGCAGGTACTCGACGGCCTTGTCGCGGGCGGCGCGGCCCTTGAGGTGCTGGTGCAGCTCGACCGCCTCGGCGATCTGCTCGCCTATGGTCTTGAGGGGGTTCAGGCTGGTCATGGGGTCCTGCATGATCATGGCGATCTCATGGCCGCGCACCTTCAGCCAGTCCTTCTCTTTTTTCAGCGCCGACAGGCGGATGGGCCGGCCGTCGTCGGCCCCGAAGTAATCGATGGCGCCCTCGGTGATGGCGCCGTTGGCGTCCAGCAGGCCCATGAAGGACTTGGTGAATACGCTCTTGCCCGAGCCGCTCTCGCCCACGATGGCCAGCACCTCGCCGGGCTGGATGTCCAGGTCGATGCCGCGGATGGCGTGCAGCACGCGGCCCCGGAGGTTAAAGCAGATGTGGACGTTGCGCGCCGATAGGATGGGGGTTGCGGTTTCCATCTTGCTGCCTCCTTACTGCATGTGGTTTTTGGGGTCGGCGGCGTCCGAGAAGGCGTTGCCGATCAGGTAGAACGCGATGGTGACGAAGCTGAGGATGAGCGTGGGGTACAGCAGCTGGTAGCGCAGCCCCGCCTGCATCATGACCTGGCGGCCGTCGTTGATCAGGTTGCCCAGGGAGGGGGTCTCCACCGACAGGCCCAGGCCGATGTAGGTGACGAACACCTCGCTGCCGATGGCGGCGGGGACGGTCAGGGCCA
>CALXGZ010000112.1 GCA_944387975.1 uncultured Faecalibacterium sp. | reverse complement strand
AGTTCAACGTCGGCGACACCGTCCGGGTGGACGTCCGCATCAAGGAAGGCGAGCGTGAGCGTATCCAGGCCTTCGAGGGCACCGTCATTGCCAAGAAGCACGGCGGCGTCGCCGAGACCTTTACCGTCCGCCGCATCGCTTACGGCGTGGGCATCGAGCGTGTCTTCCCCATCAACAGCCCCTTTGTTGAGAAGGTGACTGTTGTCCGCAAGGGCAAGGTCCGCCGCGCAAAGCTGTACTACCTGCGCGGCCGCACCGGCAAGGCTGCCAAGGTCAAGAGCGACATCTGATTTTTTGCGCGACGCAAGCCGCGCTGAGGGGAAAGGGGCACTTGTTGTCCCTTTTTTCTTATTCACAGAAAGAATGCGGGGTGCAGCAATGGCGAAGGAAACGGACGGGGCGATGGCCCGGGGACAGGGTATGATCGAATGGTATGAGGCGCTGATCTCGGCGCTGGTTTTGATGGTGGTGCTCTTCTCCTTCTTTTTCCGCATCATCCAGGTGGACGGCGCTTCGATGAACCCCACCCTCTGGGACGGGGACAAGCTGATCGTCTGGGGCGCGGGGTATACCCCGGAGCGGGGAGACGTGGTGATTGTGGACGACTACACCACCTACGGACGGCCGCTGGTCAAGCGGATCATCGCCAAGGGCGGGGACACCGTCTCCATCGACTATACCAGCGGGACCGTCGCCGTCAACGGCGAGGTGCTGGAAGAGGACTACATCGCCGAGCCCACCTTTTTGGGCTACGACGTCGAGTTCCCCTACACCGTGCCGGAAGGGGAGCTGTTCCTGATGGGGGACAACCGCAACGCCTCCCTCGACAGCCGGTCGTCCAGCATCGGCTGCATCCGGGAGGAAGATATCCTGGGCAAGGTGCTGGTCTGCTTTTTGCCCCTGGAGGATGCAGGAGTGGTCAAGTGAAAAACCAAGAGAAAAACGAAAACCTTCAGTTTTCCAATCAATACAACATCCAGTGGTTCCCGGGGCATATGGCCCGGACACTGCGGGTGATGGAACAGGAGATCCAGCACGTGGACGCCAGCCTGATCCTGCTGGACGCCCGGATCCCGCTGTCCAGCCTCAACCCGGAGATCGAGCGGATCACCGCCCGCAAGCCCCGGCTCTACGCGCTGAACAAGGCGGACCTGGCTGACCCTGCCGTCACCGAGGCGTGGATCCGCTACTTCCGCTCGGCCGACGCCGGGTGCGTGGCCATCAACGCCAAGAGCAAGGGCGGTGCCGCCGCCGTCCGCGCCGCCATCGAAAAGGAGCTGTCCGGCCTGCTGGCCCGGCGGCAGGCCCGCGGCATGGGCGGGGCCAAGACCCAGGTCATGCTCTGCGGCATCCCGAATGTGGGCAAGTCCACCTTCATCAACACCTTTGCCGGTTCGGTGCGGGCCAAGGCCGCCGACCGCCCCGGCGTCACCAAGGGCAAACAGTGGGTCTCGACCGACAAGTTCGACCTGCTGGACATGCCGGGCGTGCTGTGGAAAAAGTTCGACTCCAGGACCATCGCCTCCAACCTGGCCTTCATCGGCTCGATCAAGGACGATATCCTGGACGTGGAAGAGCTGGCCATGAACCTGCTGGACGAGGTGCGCCGCAACTACCCCGAGCTGGTGGCCAGCCGCTATAAGTTGGACGCCGGGGCCCTGGCCCTGCCGCCCTACGAGCTGCTGGAGGCCATCGGCCGCAAGCGCGGCCTGCTGGTGCGCGGGGGCGAGGTGAACACCGAGCGCTGCGCCGTCATGCTGGTGGACGAGTTCCGGGCCTGCAAGTGGGGGCGCATCACCCTGGAGCGCCCGCCCCGCCCGGCCGGCCTGGAAGAGGACGGCGAAGGGGAGGGCGAGGCATGAAGCGCCTGTCTGACGAAGAGATTTCCCGGCCCCTCTACGATTATGACGGCGCCGTCCGGGCCGAGTAGGCTGCTTTGCCGGCGTGGACGAGGCCGGCCGGGGTCCGCTGTGCGGCCCGGTGTGCGTGGCCGCCTGCATCCTCGACCCCGCAAAGCCGGTGTACGGCATCAACGACTCGAAAAAACTGAGCGAGAAAAAGCGGGAGCTTTTGTTTGAGGAGATCAAGGCAAAGGCCCTGGCCTACAGCATCGTGTTCGTGGGGCCTGAGGTCATTGACCGGGACAACATCCTCAGGGCCACGATGGACGGCATGCGCCGGGCGGTGGAGCAGCTGGAGACCGCCCCGGCTCTGGTCCTGGTGGACGGCAACCGCTGCCCCGAGGGGCTGGCCATGCCGGCGCGGCCGGTGGTCAAGGGGGACGCAACCAGCGCCAGCATCGGCGCGGCGTCCATTTTAGCCAAGGTCAGCCGGGACCGCTATATGTGCGAGCTGGACCGCCAGTACCCCCAGTACCAGCTGGCCAAACACAAGGGCTACCCCACGAAGCTGCACTACGAGCTGATCGAAAAGTACGGCATCCAGCCCTTTTACCGCCGCAGCTTTTTGAAAAAGCAGGGCTACTGGCCGGAGGGCAAGTGATGGACCGGGCCGAGACCGGCCGCCGGGGCGAGCAGGCCGCCGCCCGCTACTACATCCGGCGGGGCTGCGCGCTGCTGGCGCACAACTACCGCATCCGGGAAGGGGAGATCGACCTCATTTTGCAGGAGCCGGACGGGACTGTCGTCTTCTGCGAGGTCAAGACCCGCACGGACCCGCACGCCGTGTGCCGGCCCGCCGCCTCGGTGACGATGGCCAAGCGCCGCCGCATCATACGCACGGCGCAGTGGTATTTGCAGCAGACCGGCCGGCAGGAGGACTACGCCCGCTTCGACGTGGCGGAGGTGATCCCCCTTGACAGCGGGCGCTGGATGGTACATATTATAAAAGGCGCGTTCGACGCGAGCGCACGCTGATAGATATGGGAAAGGACCACAACGGAAAAGGAGCGAATGACTATGCAGTTTTTCAGCACGAGAGACGAGAGCCGGCGGGTGTCCGCCTCGCAGGCCATCGCGCAGGGGCTGTCCGATGAGGGCGGCCTGTTTGTGCCCGAAAGCTTCCCCCAGGTGGACGCCGAGGCCCTCTGCGCGCTGGATTACCCGGCCATGGCGGCGGCCGTCCTGCGGCAGTACCTGACGGATTACGACCCGGCCTTTTTGGAAAACGCCGCCGCGGCCACTTACGGCGCGGCCTTCGGCGGCAAGGCGGGCTACCTCGCGCCGGTGGAGGGCGATACCTGGGCGCTGGAGCTGTGGCATGGCCCCACCTGCGCCTTTAAGGATTACGCGCTGCAGCTGATGCCAAAGCTGCTGGTGGAGGCAAAGCGCAACCTGGGCCGGACCGAAAAGACCCTGATCCTGGTGGCCACCAGCGGCGACACCGGCAAGGCCGCCCTCGACGGCTACCACGATATCCCCGGGGTGGAGATCGCCGTCTTTTACCCCACCGGCGGCACCAGCGAGATCCAGCGCCTGCAAATGGCCACCCAGGAGGGGGCCAACGTCGCGGTCTACGCGGTGCGCGGCAACTTTGACGACGCGCAGACCGGCGTCAAGCGCGTCTTTGCCGACAAGGCCATCGCCGCCCGCCTCGAGGAAAAGGGCGTCCGCCTGTCCAGCGCCAACTCCATCAACTGGGGGCGGCTGGTCCCGCAGATCGTCTATTACTTCGCGGCCTACGCCCAGCTGCGCAAGGCCGGCAAGCTCGCCCCGGGCGGGGAAGTGGACTTCTGCGTCCCGACGGGCAACTTCGGCGATATCCTGGCCGGCTATTACGCCAAGCGCATGGGCCTGCCGGTGGGGCGGCTGGTCTGCGCGTCGAACAAAAACAACGTCCTGACAGACTTTTTGCGCACAGGCGAATACAACGCCAGGCGCGCGTTCTACAAGACCTCGTCCCCGAGCATGGACATCCTCGTCTCCTCGAACCTCGAGCGGCTGCTCTACCACGTCACCGGCAGCGCCGCCGAGGTGGCGGCCCTGATGGGCAGCCTTGGCCGCGAGGGGCGCTACGCCGTCCGGCCCGAGACGCTGGCCGCCATCCGGCAGAGCTTTGCCTGCGGCTGGGCCAGCGAGGAGGAGGTCGCCGCCGAGATCCGCACCCGCTGGCAGCAGGACGGCTACCTCTGCGACACCCACACCGCCGTGGCCTTCCACGTGGCGCGGCAGGCAAAGCGCGGCGGCGTGCCCATGGTGGTGCTGTCCACCGCATCGCCCTTCAAGTTCCCGCGCAGCGTGCTGGCCGCGCTGGGCGAGACGGCCCCCGAGAACGACTTCGAGGCCATGCGGGCGCTGGAGCAGGCCACCGGCCGCGCCGCCCCCGCCAGCCTGGCCGGTCTGCAGGCAAAGCCCGAGCGCTTTGACGCCGTCATCGACCCGGCGCAGATCGCCAATGTGGCTTTGGCCTGCGGGGAATAACTAGAACAGGAGACGCACATGGCACTGTTTGTGCTGGGCGACACCCATCTCTCGCTGGGGGGCGCCAAACCGATGGACGTGTTCCCCGGCTGGGGCGGCTACGTCGAAAAGCTGGAGGCCAACTGGCGCAAGCTGGTCAAGCCCGCCGACACCGTGGTGCTGGCGGGGGACATCAGCTGGGCCATGCGCCTGGCCGACGCGCGCAAGGACTTCGCCTTTTTGAACGCGCTGCCGGGCCAAAAGCTGATCATGAAGGGCAACCACGATTACTGGTGGTCCACCGCCAACAAGATGAACGCCTTTTTCAAGGCCGAGGGCTTCGACACGCTGCGCCTGCTGCACAACAACGCCTATACCGTGGAGGGCTGGGCCCTGTGCGGCACGCGGGGCTGGCTGTTCGACGCCGGCGAACCCCACGACGAAAAGGTGATGAACCGGGAGATCGGCCGGCTGCGGCTGAGCCTGGACGCCGCCGAGCCGGGGAAGGAGAAGCTCGTCTTCCTGCATTACCCGCCGGTGTATACCGGGGCCGACGCGCCCGAGATCGTGGCGGTGCTGAAGGAGTACGGCATCCGGCGGGTGTTTTACGCGCATCTGCACGGCAAGGCCATCCGTTTTGCGGTGCAGGGCGAGGTGGACGGCATCCGCTATAAGCTCGTCAGCGCCGATGGGCTGCACTTTTGCCCGTACAAGATCACGTAAAATCCCAAAATGTGAAAAAACAGCTGGCATTTAGGCACAGAACGTGCTATAATAAACGCTGACGCGATTGTCGTACCCAAAGGCGCGTGCGCCGTTTGAGTTGAGGATGGGCGCGCGGCGCAGATGCGGGGAGAGGATTCCTCTGCCCCAGCACCAATATTTGAGCGGAGGAAAACAAAATGAATCTTATCAAGTGTGAAAAGCTCGAAAAGAGCATGGCTGAACTGCAGTT
>CALXGZ010000111.1 GCA_944387975.1 uncultured Faecalibacterium sp. | reverse complement strand
GTCGAAACTGCATACAGCTTTTTCTTACAGCATCAGCTTTTTCATAATAGCCAGAAACTGCCGGCGTTCCTCCTCGGTCAGACGCTCCTCGGTGGCGGCGTTGACCTCCAGAAAGGCGTCAATACATGGCTCATAGAGGGATTGGCCGTATTCGGTCAGAGAAAGGCGGAAGTAGCGGCCGTCGTTGGGGTCCTGCTCGCGGTGAACGACCCCCTTGTTGACCAGCGACTTGATGGAAGCGGTGACGGTGGGATTGGTCAGACCGAACTTCTTCTCAAGAGCGCGCTGGTAGACCGGTTCACCGGTGTAGTAGCCCATATAGATGATGAAAAGCGCCTGGGTCTGGCTGATCTCCAGGGGGAGCAGCTTCTGGTTGATGGCCTTGAGCAGGTCTTTGTCCAGTTCGTGGACCATGCGGGTGGTGCTCTCCACCTCGGGGCCGAGAATCGAGAGGGCGTCGCGTTCGGTGACAGACATAAGGTTCTCGCTTTCGATTAGATAGTATGCTTGCTATCTATTGTAGCACGCAAGTGACGTTTTGTCAAAAAAGCGTCGCATCGGGCAGGCTGCACAGAAATTGCAGAAAAACTTGTGCAGTTCCACAAATATACCAAAAGCCGTGCAGAATCTTGATAAAACGTATTGACATTCCCAAATACATAGTATACTATATATTCGTCAAGGCTGCGCGGCCGATTTCTTTGCAGCATATACATAGCATACAATGTATGTGCTCCGATCAACTATGAGGTGTGATTATGGCAAAAGATTATCCGTTGATTGCGAAACAGACCCTTCAACTGGTGGGCGGGCCCGATAATGTCACCCATGTGATGCACTGTGCCACCCGGCTGCGCTTCACCCTGAAAAACATCGACACCGCTGTGGCCAACAAGGATGCGGTCAAGGCCATTCCCGGCGTCATCGACGTCATTGTGCAGAACGGCCAGTACCAGGTCTGCATCGGCCCCGACGTCAGCAAAGTGTTCGCCGAAGTGACTAAGGAACTGCCCCAGCTACGGCAGGGCGAAGTCCCCGCCGCCAACCAGGGCAAGAAGAAGTGGAGCGACCGCTTCTTCGAGGTAGTGTCAGGCATTTTCACCCCGGTGGTGCCGGTTCTGATGGCCTCCGGTATGATGGGCGCCGCCCTGACCATCCTCAGCCTGTTGGGCGTGCTGGATGCGAACGGCCCCACCTACTACGTCCTGAATATCATCTACGACGCGGGCTTCTACTTCCTGCCCGTCTTTATCGCCTACAATACATCCAAAAAACTGAACGCATCTCCGTTCCTGTCCATGTTGCTGGCAGCCATCATGCTGCACCCCAATATCACAAACTTCTCCAGCCTTGGGGTGGAGCAGCTGAGCGTCTTCGGCATCGGCATCCCCACCGTCAACTACAGCAAGACTGTCCTGCCCATCATTCTGGGCGTCTGGCTGCTGGGCTATATCGAGCGATTCTTCAATAAAATTCTGCCCGACATCATCCGCGCTTTCACCGCGCCGGTGCTGGTCATGCTCATCATGACCCCCATCATGCTGATCGTCATCGGACCTCTGGGCAATACAGTGGCAGGCGTTCTGGGCGACGGCGTGATCTGGCTGGGCGATCACCTTGGCTTTGTTGCGGTGGCCCTGCTGGGCTTCTTCACCCCGGTCATGATCGCCACCGGCACCCACTCTTTCGCCTTCCCGGTCATCGTCGCTTCCATCACGACCGTGGGCTACGACGCCCTGCTGATGCCCAGTATGCTGGCTGAAAACCTGGCCATGGCCGGTGCAGCCTTCGCCGTCGGCTTTATGAGCAAGGACGTGGCCAAGCGCAGCGAATCGGTCTCGGCTGGTATCTCGGCCATCCTCGGCATCTCGGAACCCGCCACCTACGGCATCAACCTGCCCAGCATGTACGGTTTCCTGGGCGCGATGATCGGCGGCGCGATCGGCGGCGGCTTCGCGGGTATCTTCGGCTTCCGCATGTACATGATCGCCTCGTCCAGCGTGGTGGGTATCCCCGCCATGTTCGGTGACCTGGGCGTCGCCAACGTGATCGTCGGCCTGCTGACCATTGTCATCTCTTTCGCGGCGGCCTTTGCGGCCACCCTGCTGCTGGCCAAGGCCGGCATCAAGGGCCCCAAGATCAAGGCCGTCCAGAAGTAACCATTCAGAAAGGGAGCAACTGCCATGAAAGAAACATTTCTGTGGGGCGGCTCGACCTCGGCCTTTCAGTTCGAGGGGGGCGGCCACGAGGGCGGCAAGGGCCCCAGCATCTACGACCGGCGTGAGGAAAAGACCGGCGTGACCTACTCGGTGGCCTCCGACTTCTACCACCACTACAAAGAGGACATCGCCCTGATGGCCGAGATGGGTTTCACCGCTTTTCGGATGTCCATCGCCTGGAGCCGCCTTTTCCCCATGGGAGAAGGTGCGGTTAACCCCGAGGGGGTGGCTTTCTATCGGGACGTCTTTACCGAGCTGAAAGCCCACGGCATCGAGCCGGTGGTTACCCTCTTCCACTGGGATATGCCCCTGGCTCTGGTGGAAAAATACGACGGCTTCGGCGGCAAAGGGAGCCTGCGGGCCTTTGAGCAGTACTGCCGCACCTGCTTCGCCGAGTTTGGCGGGCTGGTCAAGTACTGGCTGACCATGAATGAGAACAACCTCGGCCTACTGATGCCCTCGATGTACTCGAATCGCAAGCGCAGCAAGGACGACCCCGACTACGCCCAGTATCAGTGGAACAGCTACCACAATACCGTGATGTCGCATTTCCTGGCGGTCAAGGCCTGCCACGAGATGGTCCCGGATGCCAAGATCGGCTGCATGATGGCCAGCGCCCTGGCCTACCCGCTCTCGCCCGACCCGCGGGATGTCCGCGCGGCCCAGGCCCACAACCAGCAGGTGAACTGGGACGAGTTGGACCTGCTGTCCACCGGCCGCTACAACCGCCGGATGGAAAAGGCCATGCGGGAGGCGGGGGTCACCCTCGAAACCGACGCAGCCGAGCAGGCGGTGATGGCCGCCCCCGCCAGCAGAATGGACTTTATCTCCTTCAGCTACTACTACAGCGTCTGCATGCGGGACGGCGAGAACAAAAACAACGCCGGCGCCCAGACGATCCAGATGATGTACGCCGCCTACGAGAACCCCTGCCTGCAAAAATCCAGCTTTGGCTGGACCATTGACCCGATGGGGCTGCGCATCTTCATGAACGAACTGTATGACCGCTACCGCCTGCCGGTCATGGTAGTGGAAAATGGCCTGGGCGTCAAGGATGACGTCCTAACCGGGGACGGCCGGGTCCACGACAATTACCGCATCGCCTATCTGCGGGAGCACATCCGGGCCGTCAACGCCACTCGCGCCAAGGACGGCGTGCCGGTGCTTGGTTACCTGCCCTGGGGCTGCATCGATCTGTACAGTGCCAGCGGCGACCGCACCAAACGCTACGGCTTCGTCTATGTGGACTTCGACCATGACTGCAAGCGTTACCGCAAGGACAGCTTCTATTGGTACAAGAAGGTCATCGCCAGCGGCGGCCGGGACCTGGACTGAAGCGCCGGGATAAGGAGAAAGAACATGATTTTGCAGATCGTTGACAATACCATCCGCCCCGAAATGGCGGATGCGTACTTGGCCGCGGCAAAAGCCTTCGCCGCCGACAGCAGCGCCAACGACGCGGGCTGCCTCAAGATGGAAGTGATGACCCGGGACGGACAGCCCGGCCACGTCTACATCGTCTCAGCCTGGGAGACCGAAGAGGCCATGCAGGCCAGCGCTACCTTTTTGAAGTATAAGGCCAGCCTCAAGCCCGCCTTCCTGGGCAACCAGACCACCATCCTGCGGACCGTGTAACCCAATTTTAGGCAGGGAAGAGATAAAAAGCCGTATGTTCCGGCCCAAAGCGGGCAGGGGCATACGGCTTTGGTGCTTGGGAGAAAGGTTTGATCACTGGATGTTCATTCTAAAAGTGAATATTCACTTTTGCGGTTGAATTTTGAGGCGGCAGCCCATGCAAGGCCCGCAAGCTGGTGATCGGCTCGATGCCCGAGCACCTGCGGGCGGTGCAGATTCGGTGACGGCGCAATCCGCCCTTGACGCTTTGCCGGCTTCATGGTAAAGTGGACGTAGAAAATCGTTTCAAAGGAGAGTGG
>CALXGZ010000110.1 GCA_944387975.1 uncultured Faecalibacterium sp. | reverse complement strand
TGCACAGGCCCTGCTCCTCCTCGCCGTCGACGCCGATGTAGATGGGGATCATGCCCAGATTATCGTCGCCCAGGTCCTTGATATCGGTGTAGGCCCAGGTGCCGTTCTGATAGAAGACGGCCTGCTTGTTGACGAACTCGGCCACGGCGTCGTTGCCGGTCTTGCTGGCCAGGACGGTGGGCTCGCAGGTGGAGTCGGTGATGTACAGGTCAAAGATCTGCTTGTAGTTGTCGAGGTAGGTGCCCTTGATGGCCTCGGTGGAGCTGATGCCGTCGGCCTGGTACTCGTAGTAGATGGGCAGGTTCGCCAGGTGGGTCTTGTAGCGCCAGTCGGAGGAGGAGTCCATGCCGGCGGAGGTGAAGGCGCCCAGCACGCCCAGCTCGTCCTTGCGGGCCTGGATGTCGTCGGCGACGGCCTTCAGGCTGGCAAAGTTGGTGATGTCGTCCTGGGTGTAGCCGGCGGCGGTCAGCAGCTCCTTATTGTAGATGATGCCGTAGGTCTCGATGACGTAGGCGATGGCGGGGATGGCGTCGCCGTCCTTCAGCACGAAGGAATCGCTGGTCACTTCGCCGTACAGCTTCGAGCCGGACAGGTCGTAGCAGTAGTCCTTCCAGTTGGCCAGGCCCACGGGGCCGTTGACCTGGAACAGGGTGGGGGCCTCGCTCTTTTCCATCTCGCTCATCAGGGTGGTCTCGTACTGGTTGGAGGCGGCGGTCACGACGGTGACGGGCACGCCGGTCTGCTCGGTGTAGACGGCGGCCAGGTTCTGCCAGGCCTCGTCCTGCTCGGGCTTGAAGTTGAGGAAGTAGACCTTGCCGGCCGCGGCGGGGGCGGCGCTGCTGGACGCGCCGGCCGCGCTGGAGGCGGTGGAGGCGGCGGTCGAGCTGCTGGAAGAACCACAGGCGGCCAGGACGCCGGCAGCGGACACCGCACCGGCGGCCTTCAGGAAGTTGCGGCGGGAAATCATGTTTTTCATCGTTCTTCTCCTTCTTGCTTGCATGGTTACCGTATTTGGGTTGAGACGTATATCCGACCTGCCCGGGCGGGCAGGAGAGAGACGAAGCTACAGCAGGGCCGCGCCGCGGGGCGGGCGGACGCTTTCGCCCTCCTGGAAGGTGGGGGCCAGCACGACGGTCTGGGCCGGCGCGCCGTGCTCGATCTGGCGCAGCAGCAGCTCTACGCTGCGGGTGGCCAGCTCCTCGGTGGGCTGTACCATCGAGGCCAGGGCCGGCACGCAGTAGCGGGACATCGAGATGCCGTCGAAGCCGACCACCGAGACGTCCTCGGGCACCTTGTACCCGGCGCTGGCCAAAGCGCGTATGGCCCCGATGGCGATGACGTCGCTCATGGCGAAAACGGCGGTGAACTGCGCCCGGCGGGCCAGCAGGCCGTTCATGGTGTTGTAGGCGGACTCGAAATTATAATTGGACAGGCCGTACAGCCGCGGGTCGAAGGCGAGGCCGTTGTCCTCCATGGCCTGCTGCGCGCCGAGGCGGCGCATCCGGCTGGGGTGGCTGGTGGCGGGCCCGCCGACCACGCAGATCTGCCGGTGGCCCAGGGCGATCAGGCTGGTGACAGCCTGGTAGGCCGCGGCGCGGTCGTCCACGCCCACCATCGACAGGTTGGGGAAATCCAGCTCCTCGCTGACCACGGTGGCCAGCACGGCGGGGATGGTGATCTGGTCGAAGCTCTGGCGGAAGTTCTCCACGTTGCCGCCCAGGAAGATGATGCCCTTGGGCTTGATCTCGCGCAGGATCTTGTCGGCGGCCTCCATCTCGTTGGCGTTCTCGTCCAGATACGAAACGATGCCGCTGTAGCCGTACAGCCCCACTACGCGCTGCATGTGCACCAGCAGGTCCGCGAAGAACATGTTCTGCGTGCCCTTGACCACGAAGACCACGCTGCGCGACTGCTGGATCTTGAGCTGGCGGGCGTTGGTGTTGGGCACGAAGCCCACCTCGTGCATGATGCGCAGCACGTGCGCCTTGGTCTCGGGGCGGACGTCGGGCCGGTCGTTGATGACCCGCGAGATGGTGCTGACCGAGCAGCCGCTGATGCGGGCGATATCCTTGATCGTCATGCGCGGCAGCCCCTTTCTGCCGGGCCGCCTCGAAAGGGCGGTACCGTTTACGGAATCGTTCCCGACAACTCTATTATGGCACAGTTGCCAAAAAAAATCAATCGCTTGCCCGCAAGTTTGTGGATATGCTCCATGTATCCCTACATGTTTTGTGCATTTTAGAATGACGCTGCAGCAAAAATGCCGGTACTTGCAAAAATTACCGGGAATGATGTGAAAATTGCAAAACAGCCGGCCTCCCGGCACGGAAAAAACCGCCCCGTCCGGGCGTACCGGGCGGGGCGGCGTGGGGGTCAGGGCTCGTCGTTGTTGGGCAGACGCGCCAGCAGGCTGCGGGCGGCCGCGGTGGGGAAGGCCGGCCCCGGCGGCTCGTCGGCCAGGCGCTGCAGCAGGGCGTGGGCGTTGCCGCTCTGGGGCAGCATGTAGCCGGCCTCCCGCAGCAGGTCCTCGTTGACCAGGCGCACCGACCTTGCCATGGCGGTCAGCAGGCGGTACAGGCCGTCGCCTTCGGCCGCGGCGGCCAGCTGGCGGGCGGCCTGCTCCTGGCGGGCCTTGGCGTTGGCCAGGGCGTAGGCCGGGGCCAGCACGGCCTCGCTCTTTTTCTGCTGGGGCGGGTAATCCAGCGGCACCATCGAGATGGCCCCGCTGGGGCAGGCGCCGGCGCAGCTGCCGCAGCCGATGCACTTCGTGGTATCGATGACGCTGTTCTCGGTGTCCGACGCGCCGGTGGGGCAGACGTACAGGCACAGGCAGTCTTTTGTGCACAGGCGCAGGTTGCGCACGGCGATCAGCTTTTTCATGCGGGCCGCCTCCCTTCGATCTTGTCAAATTTCCAGGCGGGCACCTTGCAGACGGGGCACAGCTCCGGGGGCGCGCCGCCGATGTACACAAAGCCGCAGACCGAACACACCCACACCTGCGTGTCTTGCAGGAAGGCCTCGCCTTCCCGCTGGTAGCGGGCCAGCAGGGCGTAGAGCATGTTCGTCACCTTCTCGCCCCAGACACAGACGCGCTGCGTCCCGCGGTCGCCCCCGGCTTTGGCGGCGGCGCTCAGGCCGGGGTAGCCGCCGTCCAGGTCGGCCCGGAACAGCGCGGCCAGCCCCTCCAGGCTGGGGTCCTCCGCCGCGGGGGCGGCCGCCGTGTAAAAGTCTGCGATCTGGCGGAAGAGGGCGGCTTCCTCCTCCTTGTACTGTTTTTCGCAGCCGCGGGCCAGGTTCGAGCAGAGGGCTGCCAGCGCCCCGGCCGACAGCTGCTGCATGTCGTCGTCCGCGAGGGGCGCGGCGGCCGGCTGGGCTGCGGGCGCGGCGGGGGCGGCCTCAGGCTCGAACATCAGCTTGGGCGCGCCGCACATCGGGCAGCTCCAGCTGTCGGGCAGGCTGGCAAAGGGGACGCCTTCGGCGGCATCGTCGTAGACATAGCCGCAGATGGGGCAGATAGCGCGCATGGCTTCACTCCTCCTTGATCGGGCTTGACGCCGCGCCCCCGGCCAGGGGCGCCGGGGGGGACGGCGTTGCGGGCCGCACAGCCGAAAACTGTGCGCTTTACACAAAAAATTATAACAAGAATCATTTGTGTTTGTCAAGGCGAATGCGCGCCCTGCCGCCGTTTACTGGAACGCGCCGCTGACGCTGTCGATGTAGCCGCCCGTGCCCGACGCGCCGCGCGACACCTCGATGGAAAAGTTGAAGGCCGGGCCGTTCGCGGCGGTGGTATTGGCGAACTGGATGTTGCTGCCCGCGCGCACGGCGGCGGTGGCGTCCTGCCAGACGGGCTCGCCGTCCAGGGCGTTATTGGTCACCTTGACGGTCAGGGCCGCGTCGGCGGGGAGGTCGCCGCCCACCGTCAGCGAGGCCGCCGTGATGGGGCTGGCGGCGGCCATGGGCTGGCTCAGGGTCAGGGTGGCGGCGGTGGCCGCCTTGGTAAAGCTGGCGGTAAAGCTGGCCTCGGCCAAGCCGTCGCTGGCGGTCACCTGCATGCTGTGGCTGCCGTTAGGCAGCTTGACAAAGCGCAGGCTGTCGTACACCGCCTCAAAGCGCTGGGTCGAGCCCGAGGCCGCGGTCAGGCTGCGGGTGGGCTCCTGGTCCAGCGTCTCGGTCAGGCTCAGGCCGGCCCCCTCGGGGTCGGTGACGGTGTACTCAAAGGTGAAGGGCAGGTTGCGCACGCCCAGGTCCACGCCGCTTGCGCCGCTGGCGCTGACGATGGACGGGGCGGCGTTGGGCTGCAGCACGCCGTCCTCCACCGCCAGGGTCTGGGGCAGGATCAGCGCCGGCCGCACGCCGTAGGCGGACGTGCCCGGGCGCGCGGTGCACTTGCCGGTGCCGCCGGCCACGGTCCAGACGTCGGTCGAGTTCGGCGTGTAGGCCGAGCGGGTCCAGTAGCGGGTCGCGGCGCCGTTCAAATTGGCCGAGCGGATGGGGTCGTCCTCGGCGCTGCCCGCGAAGTAGTCCAGGCACGCGCCCTCGTCCGCAAGGCCGCTCTTCTGGCTGGCCGAGACGCCCAGCTCCCGCATGGACAGCAAAAAGACTTTCGCACTGACGCCGTCCGCGCCGCCCAGGACGCCGCCGTTCGCGGCGTAGGGCAGCTTCACACTTTTGACAGCCGCCTGCACGCCGCTGTCGAGCAGCGCGAGGAAGCTGTCGTTCAGCCAGCTGTGCACCGCGGCCTCGGGGTAGAGGTTGCGGCTGTCCCACGCGCGCTCGGTGTAGACGTCCTGCATCAGCAGCCATGCGCCGTCGCAGCTGGCGTCGTAGACGCTGGGGTCCGGGTTGCCCTGGTGTACCACCAGGAAGCTGCGGCTCTCGCCGTCCACCGTCAGGGCGACGGTGCTGCCCACGGCCTGGGCCGCCAAAGTAGTTGCCATAGGGTCTGCCTCCTTATTTTTAGAATTCCAGGCGCGCCTGGGCCGTGTTCCACACGCCGGTGGCGCGCACATTGGTCATGGCCGCCAGGTCGGCGGTAAAGGTATAGCGGGTGATCTCCGCGCCGCTTTGGGCCTCCAGCGCTTCGACGCGCGCTTCCAGCTCCGCCAGGTCGGCGGAGGCCGCCGCGCCCAGGGTCGTGCGGGCGGCGGCGCGGTCCGCGTCGGTCCAGGCTGCGCTGTCCCACGCGGCGGCCAGCGCCAGCTTGACGGCCAAAGGCAGCAGCGCGGGGGCCAGCGGGGCCCAGGCGTCCGCCATGGCGGCCAGCTGCCCGGCGCCGGCGGGGGCCAGGCGCAGCTCGCCGCCGGCCGTCAGGGCCAGGCCGTAGCCGCTGGCCAGCTTGATGGGGCCGGCCTGCTGGGCGCTGGGCAGGTCGCTGCGGCGCACGAAGCCGCTCAGCTCGCTCTCGGGCACGGCCTCGGTGCTCACTTCGCCGGTGTCGCCGTCCACCGCCAGGATGCGCAGCAGGCTGCCGGCGGCGGGGCTGGCGGGCAGGGGCAGGGCCCCCACGTCCGCCGCGTCCAGCTGGACGCGCCCGCCCATGCTGTTGACGCTGATGACGGGCCCCTCCGTGGGGGCCACGGCCTCGGCGCGCAGGGCGGCGGCCTCGGCGCGGCCGGCGCTGGCGTTGGCGGCTTCGGCCTGGGTCTGGGCCTGGCCGGCGGCGGTCTGGGCCTGCCCGGCAGAGCTGCTGGCCGCCCCGGCGCTTGCCGCGGCGCTGGCGGCTTCGGCCAGCACCTCCGCCACGAACTGCTCGTACAGGCTGGGGGAGGGCGGCTCGCCGCCGCCGTCGGTGGGCAGGATCTCGCCGGTGTCGAAGCTGCCCGGCTGGGTGTAGGCCGTGTAGCCCGCGCCGTCGGTGGCGGTCAGCATCCAGCGGCCCGCCCGGGCCGCCGTCAGCCGGCGGTCCACCTCCACCTGGCCCTGGCTGTCCAGCAGCAGGGGGCTCTGGGCCGCGCCGTCCGCCCGCTCGATGTGCAGGGACACGCTCTTGCCGGCCCAGGCCTCCGGCAGGGCGAAGGCCAGGACGTCCACCCCTTCGGCGTTCTGGCTGCCCAGATGCAGCCGCGCGGGCCGCGGGATGAAGTCCGTGCAGCCCGACAGCTGCCGGGCCGCGATCTCGATGTGCATCATGATACGATCATTCCTTTCCCGGGGCGCCGCAGGGGCGGCCCCGCTTTTTTGGCACGATTGTACACCGGGCCCGCCGGCCGGGCCAGCGCATCCTTTTGCGCATGGAAAATGGGAAGAAAAAGCATGTTTTTCTGGCATTTGCCCGCCTGCGGAGGTAAAAATTGCGGCCGGAAGGAAAATTAAATGTTAAATTTCTGTTACAACTTCGTGGGGGCTTTTCGATCGAAAATCGGACGATGGGAACGGAATCTACAAAATTGAGACGAAAAGTTTGTGCATGGTGCACGAAAAAGTACGCCAAAAATATAACAAATCACGAATTGCGCATTTGACAAACGGCCCGCCGTCTGCTAAGATAGGACAGCTGCACGGGCCGCCCAACGGACGATGCAGCGAGTAAAAACCGACAAACCGAGAAGTAAAACGCCGCCCGCAAGGCACGCTTTGGGGCGCGGCGGCCGGCGGCGGGCCGGCACATGAACCGCCCTATTATGCAAGCGGGAGGGAAGCCCCTTGCAGACAAAGCCAAACTGTAAAAAGAGAGGAGTTGTTTTCTATCACTTCCGAATCTATGCGTGAACAGAAAAAGCCGGGCCGGCACCGCGCGCTTGCGCTGGGCCTTCTCAGCCTGGGCCTTGTCCTGACGCTGATGATGACCACCGTCAGCATCCGCGTGACCTATGTGACCGATTCCAACGGGGCCAAGCAGCTGCTTTTGACCAGCGAGAGCGACCCCACCCGTCTGATGAGCC
>CALXGZ010000109.1 GCA_944387975.1 uncultured Faecalibacterium sp. | reverse complement strand
TGGCGTAAAGGGAATAGGCTGTGGAGCGTATTCCATCTGTTCTTGATTGCAACAGGCGCAGAACTTTGCGTCAAAAAAGATAGAGAGAGGTCCCTTTGCAGGGCCGGCCGCAAGGCTGGCCCTGCATTGCTTTTGTGCCTGGGTTTCCCCCTCAGTCAGCTTCGCTGACAGCTCCCCCGCACGCGTGGGAGCCTATAATGTAGGGATTTTGAATAAGCACGCCAAAAGGCCCTGCCCTTACCCCATGTGTTTGGGATAAAGGCAGGGCCCATTTATTTTAAATCCATTCCTTATAGCCTCCCACGCGTGCGGGACTGCGCAGCCGAGCCGCTGCCTGCGGCAGAAACAGGCGAGGCGGAGCAGGGGCAGCGGTCTGCTTTTTGCAAGCGGCTTTAGCTCGCGCAGCAAAAACAGGGCACCGCAACCAAGGGTGCCGCTGTAGGCGGCGGAGGGGGAAACCCCGCGGGGGAGGTGTCAGGGCGTTTTTGCTGCGCTTTTGTGCTTTACGGGCGCAGGGACGCGCGCATCTGGTACCAGACCGCGTCCCCGTGGGTGGAGGACGAGAGGCCCTCGCTGACAAAGCCAAACTTGGCGTAGTAGGGGACGAGCCGCGCCTTGCACGTCAGCACCGCGCCTTTGCGGCCCTGGCGCTTTGCCTCGGCCAGCAGATGCCGCAGCAGGCGGGCGGCGCAGCCACGGCGGCGGTAGGCCGGCAGGGTGTCCAGCCCGAAGATCATCTGCCAGGCCCCGGCCTCGCTGTGCAGGGCGGGGTCGGCGTACATCTCGTCGGCAAGGTCCGGCGTGTCGGTGCACAGCCCGTTGATGAAGGCCACCACTTGGCCGTCCTCTTCCAGCAGCCAGAAGTGCTCCGGGTAGGCGGCCAGGCGCCCGGCCAGGCTGGCGCGGCTGGCCGCCTCGGCCGGGGGGAAGCAGGCCGCCTCGATGGCGGCCACGGCGTCCAGGTCGGCGGGGGTGGCGGTGCGTATCGTCATAGCCAAAGCACCCCCCTCACTGGTCCCGCAGCATGATCTTGACGATCTCCTTGTCGGTCTCGCGCATGCCCTCGCGGCCCAGCTGGCCCACGTTGCGGATGGTGTTCTCGACGCCCTTGGTGACGATGCCGTCCCCGGCGCGGAACTGCTGGCCGTTCAGGTACATGTGGTAGCCCAGGATGCCCGCCTCGACGCTGGAGGCGATCTTCGCCGCGCAGCTGGGCTTGGCCCCGTCGCAGATGATGCCCGAGACGATGGCCAGGCTGTTGACCAGGGTGTGGGCGATGGCCTCGTAGTCCGCGCCCTGCAGGTAGGCGATGCCGCAGCCCGCGGCACAGCCCGCGCTGACCGCGCCGCAGTAGGCCGACAGCCGGCCGATGCCGCTCTTTTCATGGATGGCGATCAGGTTCGACACCGCCAGCGCGCGGTACAGCCGCTCCTTCGGGACGGCCAGGGCCTTGGCGTACTCGATCACCGGCACCGATACGGTGATGCCCTGGTTGCCGCTGCCCGAGTTGATCACCACCGGCAGCTCGCAGCCGCTCATGCGCGCGTCCGAGCCGGCCGCCGCCTTGGCGATGGCGCGGTTGCGCACGTCGTCGCCGTAGAACTTGAGCATCGTCGAGCCGATGTTGGCCCCGTAGTCGCCCAGCAGCCCCTCCTCCGAGATGAGGGTGTTGTACTGGATCTGCGTGTCCAGCACGGGGCGGATGTCGGCCAGGTCGCAGCTGCCGGCAAAGTCCAGGATATCCGCGATGGTCAGCAGGCCGTGGTCGGTCAGGCCGGCCTCGGCGGGGCCCTCGTGGCCGCAGGCGGAGGGCGCGTCCTCCAGGGGCCTGTCCAGCAGGACCTGGCCGTCCTTCTCGATGCGCACGATGTTCGTGTGGTACTGCGCGATGCGCACGGCGGCGCTGCCGTCCCCGGCCGTCAGCCGGATGAGGATATCGAAGATCTGGCCGTTGTCCACCGCCTCGACGTGGGCGGGCACTTCGGCGAGGAAGCGGCGCATACCGGCCTTCTGCTCCTCGCTGACCTCGGCGATGACCTCCAGCGCCCTGTCGGCCCGGCCGGCCACGATGCCGGCGGCGGCCGCGGCCTCGATGCCCTTCATGCCGCCGGTATTGGGCACGATGACGCTCTTGACGTTCTTGATGATGTTGTTGCTGACCCCGATGTACACCCTTTCCGGCAGGCGGCCCAGCACCTCGCGGGCCTTGGCGGCCGCGTAGGCGATGGCGATGGGCTCGGTGCAGCCCATGGCGGGGATCAGCTCCTCCTTTAAAATCTGGACATAGGCCTGGTACATGCGGCTTGTGCGGTCCATATGGTTCAGTCTCCCTTCTGGTGATGGTTCCCGTGCACGCTACCCATAATAATACACGTTTTGCGCCGCCATTGCAACCGCGGGCGCGGCTTTTGGGTGTTGCGCGGCCGCGCCTGTCAGCCCTCTTCGTCCCCGTCGCCCGGCGCGGTCTGCGTGTCTTGCAGCAGGCGGCGCAGCAGGGGCAGCTCGTAGGCCAGCATGCACAGCCAGCCGGCGGCGTAGCTCCAGGGCAGGGCCTCGATGTCCATGTGCAGCACCAGCACGAACAGCGCCGCCGCGGCCACGCGGGCGCCCATGTTCAGCAGGCTGCTGTTCAGCGTCACCTCCAGCCGCCCCACGCCGCGGAAGCCGCCCTGGATGCCGTTCGTGGCCGAGGGCAGCAGGTACATCAGCGACACCAGGCGCAAAAAGCGCACCCCCAGCGCCACCACCTCCGGCTCGTCGGTGAAAAGGCCCATGATGGGTTCGGCCCCGAAAAAGCACAGCGCCATGATGGCCAGGCCGTAGGCGGCCTCGATGCGCATGCCGGCAAAAAAGCCCTGGCGCACCCGCTCGGGCTTGCCCGCGCCGCGGTTTTGCGCCATCAGGGTGGTCATGGCGTGGCCGATGTTCTGCTGCGGGGTGTAGGCGAAGTCGTCCACGCGGCTGGCGGCCGCAAAGGCGGCCATGGCGTTCACGCCCATCGTGTTCACCACCGCCTGGATGGCGATCTTGCCCAGCTGCACCGTGCCCTGCTGCATGGCCGTGGTCCAGCCGTAGCGCACGGTCTGGCGCAGCATGGACGGCTCAAAGACCAGCCACTTTCTGCCCAGGCACAGCACCGGCACCTTCGCCTTGATGTAGACCGCGCAGCAGGCGCAGCACAGCGCCTCGCTGGCTACGGTGGACAGGGCCGCCCCCTCGACGCCCCAGCCCATCACCGCCACGCAGAACAGGTCGCCGAAGATGTTCAGCACCGCGCTGAGCATCAGAAAATACAGCGCGCTTTTGCTGTCGCCCAGCGCGCGCAGCGTCGCGGCCAGGAAGTTGTAAAAAAAGGTGAAGATCAGCCCCGCGAACACCACCCGCAGGTAGCTGACGGCGATGGGCAGCACCCCGGCCGGCACCTGCATCAGCCGCAGCAGCGGCCGCGCCAGCAGGATGCACAGGGCCGAAAAGCCCAGCGAAAACACCGCTCCCGCTATGGCCGTGGTAGACACCTGCTTTTCCAGCCGGGCGTAGTCCTGTGCGCCGAAGGCCGTGCTGACCAGGATGCCGGCCCCCAGGCACATGCCGTTGATGAACAGGATCGCCAGCGTCATCAGCGGGTTGGAGGTGCCGACGGCGGCCAGCGCGTCCTCGCCCACAAAGCGCCCGACGATCACGCTGTCGGCGGCGTTGTAGGTCAGCTGGAACAGGTTGCCCAGCACCAGGGGGATGGTAAAACGTACCAGCGCGGGCGTGATGGGCCCGTGCGTCATGTTATGGGTCATGAGTTTGCGCTTCCTTTTCCTTTAAAATCGTTTACAGCAGGGCGGCGCGCCCGCCGATCAGGCACAGGGCGGCGCGGCTGCGCCCCTCGGCCAAAAAGCGGGCCGCCGCGGCGATGGCCGCCCCGCCGCTGGCGGCGGCGGGCACGGCGTCGGCTGCAAGCACGGCGCGGGCCGCCCGGGCGGCCTCGGCGCTGGTCACCGCCGCCACCTTGTCCACCACGTAGGGGTTGTAGTTGTCGGGCACCAGGCCGAAGCCCAGGTCCGGGATGCCGTGGGGCCCCAGCAGGCCGCCGCCCAGGGCCTGGCACTCGTAGGGCTCCACGGCCACCATCTGCACGTCGTTGGTCCAGGCCTTGACGCACTCGCCCACGCCGGTGATGGTGCCGCCGCTGCCCACCCCCACCGCGATGGTGTCCACCAGGCTGCGCCCCTCCCGGGCGATGGCCTCCACGATGGCCGGGCCCGTTACCCGGCGGTGGTATTCGGGGTTGTCGTCGCAGGCCAGCCAGTCGGTGTAGTACCAGCCGCGCCGCCCGGCCCACTCGCGGGCCAGGGCCCGCGCGCCGGCCGCCCCCTCCCGCGCAGGGGAGAACAGCAGCTGCGCCCCCAGCGCCGTCAGCGCCTCCTGCCGGGGGGCGGGGGTGTTGTCGGGCATGGCAAGGCACACCGGGTGCCCGCTGGTGCGTCCGGCCAGGGCCAGCGCCGCGGCAAAGGCCCCGCTGCCCGCTTCGATCAGCGTTTGGCCCGCCGCCAGCGCGCCCCGCTGCGCCGCCAGCGCCAGCATGCCCTCGGCCAGGCCGTCCCGGGCGGTGCCCGTCGGCCCGTCAAAGTCCAGGTAGGCGTACAGCTTGCCGGGCAGCCGGCAGGCGGCCGCGTAGCCCCGCAGCTCGACGATGGGCCCGGGGCGAAGGGCACGGTAAATGTTGGGGTACAGCTGCATAGGATGCGGCCTCCTTTCGGCGCGGTGTGCGCCGGCTTTATCGTATCGCAAAGCGGGCGGGCCGTCAAGTATACATCGCGGCCCGGCGGGGGCAGGGGAAAGGCGGGGCGAAGATTCTCCGTATTCCACAAAAAAATTGGCGCTTTTTTGTTGACAGCGGCCCGCGTCTCTGCTATAATCAATGTCGTCCGTAAAGCAAAATGCCTTTACAAAGGCGCTGGAGGGGAGAGCGGTGGCGTCAAAGAACCTGGAGATGGGCTACCTGCTGGACTTCTACGGCGAGGTGCTGACCGACAAGCAGCGCGAGATGATGTCCCAGTACTACCACGACGATCTGTCCCTGAGCGAGATCGGCGAAAACTTCGGCATCACACGCCAGGGCGCGCGCGACGCCATCAAGCACGGCGAGACTGCCCTGCTGGAGCTGGAGCGCAAGGTGGGCTTCGCCAAACGCTACCGCCGCGTGCAGCACACCCTGGAAGAGCTGGAGCAGCTGGTGATCGACGCGCGCTTCGCCTGCACCGGGCCCCACGCCCGCCTGACCACGGTGGAGTACGTCAGGACGCTGAACCAGATTTTGGCGTTGCTGCGCTCCATCGACGAAGTGAACGAGAGCTGACGCTGTTTACCATAGAGAAAGGACAGCCGAACATGGCATTTGAATCCCTCACCGACCGCCTGGCCGGCGTGTTCAAAAAGCTGAAGGGCCACGGCAAGCTGACCGAGGCCGATATCAAGGCCGCGATGCGCGAGGTGCGCATGGCCCTGCTGGAGGCCGACGTCAACTACAAAGTGGCCAAGGACTTCTGCAACAAAGTGGGCGAGCGCGCCATGGGCCAGGAGGTCATGGAGAGCCTGACCCCCGCCCAGCAGGTGGTCAAGATCGTCAACGAGGAGCTGACCAACCTCATGGGCGGCGAGGAGGCCCCCCGCCTGGTGATCAAGAACAAGGGCCAGACGGTGCTGATGCTCTGCGGCCTGCAGGGCAACGGCAAGACCACCCACGCGGCAAAGCTGGCGAAGTATTACCTCAAGCAGGGCCGCCGCCCGCTGCTGGTGGCCTGCGACATCTACCGCCCCGCCGCCATCGAACAGCTGAAGGTGGTGGGCGGCCAGGCCGGGGCGCAGGTCTTCACGCTGGAAGGCGCCAAGCCCCCCGAGATCGCCCGCCGCGCCCTGGCCCACGCCCGCGACTACGGCAACGACATCGTCATCCTGGATACCGCCGGCCGCCTGCAGATCGACGAAGTGCTGATGGACGAGCTGGTGGACATCAAGCAGGCCGTCCCCGTGGACGAGACGCTGCTGGTGGTGGACGCCATGGCCGGCCAGGACGCCGTCAACGTGGCCCAGACCTTCAACGAGAAGGTAGGGGTCGACGGCATCATCCTGACCAAGACCGACGGCGACACCCGCGGCGGCGCGGCCCTGTCGGTGCTGGCCGTCACCGGCAAGCCCATCAAGTTCCAGGGCACGGGCGAAAAGCTGGACGACCTCGAGCCCTTCCACCCCTCGCGCATGGCCAGCCGCATCCTGGGCATGGGCGATATCCTCAGCCTGATCGAGCGCGCCCAGGAGGCCGCCGACGAAAAGGCCGCCGAGGAGACCGCCCGCCGCATGATGGAGAACAAGTTCGACATGAACGACCTGCTGGCCCAGTTCGCGCAGATACGCAAGATGGGCGGCGCGTCGGCCATGCTCAGCATGCTGCCCGGCGGCGCCAACATCGATCCCAGCCAGGTGGACGAAAAGGGCTTTGCCCAGATCGAGGCCATCATCTACTCGATGACGAAGGAAGAGCGGGAAAAGCCCGCCATCATCAACCCCAAGCGCAAGCGCCGCATCGCGGCCGGCAGCGGCACCCGCGTCGAGGACGTCAACCGCCTGCTGCGCCAGTACGAGATGATGCAGAAGATGATGAAGCAGATGCGCAAAAGCCCCAAGGGCTTCGCCCGCAAGCTGGGCGGCATGCTGGGCGGCCTGCGCTGAACGACGGTACAAATCCGGCTGCCGCAAAGGCGGCATGGCTTTGACATACAACTACACCGCGCCCCCCGCGGGCGCACCAACATCACCAACATTCAGGAGGAAAATCTATTATGGCAGTCAAGATTCGTCTGCGCCGCATGGGCGCCAAGAAGTCCCCGTTCTACCGCGTGGTCGTGGCCGACAGCCGCTTCCCCCGCGACGGCCGCTTCATCGAGGAGATCGGCACCTACAACCCCATGCGTGAGCCCGCCGAGATCAAGATCGACGCGGAGAAGGCCAAGGCCTGGATCGCCAACGGCGCCCAGCCCACCGACACCGTGCGCTACCTGCTCAAGAAGTCCGAGATTCTGTAAGCGGAGGGCGGTCACATGCAGGAGCTGTTGCTGACTGTAGCCCGCGGCCTCGTCGAGGACAAGGACGCCGTCGCCGTGACGGTGGACCCCCCGCGTGAGGACGGCACCGTCGTCTACCACCTGACCGTGGCAGAGGGGGATATGGGCCGCGTCATCGGCAAGCAGGGCCGCATCGCCAAGGCCATTCGCGTGGTGATGCGCGCCGCCGCCGTGCGCGTCGATGAAAAGATCCTCGTCGAGATCGACTGAAGCGTTTTTCGGGCCGTCCAGTGTGGGCGGCCCATTTTTTGTAGCAATGTGCAAAGGAGTAGCTATGCAGCAGTATCTGGAAGCCGGGCGCGCAGTGACTACCCACGGCGTCCGGGGCGAAGTGAAGATGGAGCTCTGGTGCGACGGGGTGGACTTTCTGCGGCCGGCGGGCCGGCTCTACCTGTCGCCGTCGGGGGGCCGCTGTTTGAAGATGGAGTCCATCCGCCCCCAGGGCCGTATGGCGCTGGTCAAGTTTGCCGGCGTGGACGATATGGACGCGGCCCGCGCGCTGCGGGGCCAGGTGTTCTACTTTGACCGGGACGACGTGCAGCTGGCCCCGGGCCGCTGGTACGTGGCCGACCTGATCGGCTGCGAGGTGCGCGACGCCGTTACCGGCAAGGTGTACGGCGTGGTGACGAACGTGGACCGCCCCGGCCCCCAGGACATCTACACCGTCAAGGCCCCGGACGGCAAGGAGTATATGTTCCCCGGCGTGGACGCCTTTTTGAAAGAGCGCAACCCGCCCGAAGGGTACATCACCGTCACGCCCATCCCCGGATTGCTGGACGACGGCGCTGCGAGCGAGCGGGAGGACCTGTGATGGGCATGCGTGTGGATATCGCCACCCTCTTCCCTGAGATGTGCCAGCGCGTGCTGGACGAGAGCATCCTGGGCCGGGCCGCCCGCCGCGGCTACATCGAGACCCACTGCCACCAGATCAGGGACTACACCCTCAACCGCCAGAAGCAGACCGACGACTACCCCTACGGGGGCGGCTGCGGCATGGTGATGTACGCCCAGCCCATCGCCGACTGCATCCGGGCCATCCAGGCCCAGGTGGCGGCGCAGGGCCGCGCCGCGCCGCATATCGTGTTTATGACGGCGGGCGGCCAGCGCTACACCGAGGCCCACGCCCGCCGCCTGGCCCGCTGCGACAGCCTGCTGCTGGTGTGCGGCCACTACGAGGGCATCGACGAGCGCGTGATCGAGGCCTTCGCCGACGAGGAGATCTCCATCGGGGACTACATCCTCACCGGCGGCGAGCTGGCCAGCCTGGTGGTGGCCGACAGCGTGCTGCGCCTGCAGCCCGGCGTCTTGGCCGAGCAGAAGGGCTACGAGGAGGAAAGCTACTGGAACGGCCTGCTGGAGTACCCCCAGTACACCCGCCCCGAAGTGTGGGAGGGCCGCGCCGTGCCGGAGGTGCTGCGCAGCGGCAACCACAAGGCCATCGACGACTGGCGCGGCGAGCAAAGCCGCCAGCGCACCCGCGCGCGCCGCCCGGACCTGTGGGCGGCGTACCTCGCGGCCGGCGGCTGGGACGGCACGCCCCCGCCCAAAAAACCATCTCGCCACCGCAAAAAACGCCCCGCCGAGGCGCCTGAAAGCGCCCCCGCCGCCGCCCCGGCAGAGCCCCCAAAGCCCACAGAAACGGACTGAGAAAGCCTCTGCTTGTATATACATGTTGAAAATTTTTGTATGCACAGCCAATAGAGGCCGATTTATTTTGGGAAAAAGCTACAATTTGCAAAAAATGTCACCAACCTGATTGGGAAAAGCGACAAAATTGCAAAAAAGGCTGTACAACCCACGCCCCTTGCGATACAATAAAGTCAGACAGCAGGTGTCTATGCATTGCGTCATACCATTTACCACATGAGATAGGAGCGTTTTACTATGTATGTAAAAGAAGTTACCGTTGAAAATCAGGTAGGTCTCCATGCACGCCCCGCTACCTTCTTCATCCAGAAGGCCAATGAATTCAAGTCCTCCATCTGGGTCGAGAAAGAAGAGCGCCGCGTGAATGCAAAGAGCCTGCTGGGCGTCCTCTCGCTGGGCATCGTGGGCGGCACCACCATCCGCATCATCGCGGACGGCGCCGACGAGCAGGCGGCCGTCGACGCGCTGATCAAACTGGTCGAGTCCGGCTTTGCGGAGTAAGCCGGGCCTGCAAACAAGGGTACGAGGGCGGACGTTGGTTCGCCCTTTTTATTTTGCCATATGCCGCAAAAAGGAGCCAGCGCCATGACCAAAGCCGAACTGTACCAGAAAGCCTGTATGCTGCCGCTGCTGCCGGGGGTGTACATCATACGCGACAAAGGCGGCGAGATCATCTACATCGGCAAGGCCAAGCGCCTGCGCACCCGCGTCAGCCAGTACTTCCGCGAGGGGGTGCCCCACGACAACAAGGTCAGCCAGATGATCGCCCACGCCTTCAGCTTCGACGTCATCGTCTGCCAGAGCGAGTTCGAGGCCCTGGTGCTGGAGGCCAGCCAGATCAAGGCCCACAGCCCGAAGTACAACATCCTGCTCAAGGACGACAAGGGCTACTCCTATATCAAAGTCACGAAGGA
This sequence comes from uncultured Faecalibacterium sp., assembly GCA_944387975.1. Lineage (GTDB taxonomy): Bacteria > Bacillota > Clostridia > Oscillospirales > Ruminococcaceae > Faecalibacterium. The sequence continues at coordinate 7,193 of CALXGZ010000109.1, read as the reverse complement.
GGCCTGGCCGCGCCTGTCCTTCACGCTGCAAAAGGAGGACGACGGCGCCGAGTACATCGGGCCCTATACCTCCAGCTTTGCCGCCCGCGAAATGGCCGAAAGCGCCCAGGACGCCTTTTTGCTGCCGCGCTGCGGCCGCCGCTTCCCGCAGGACCTGGGCAAGGGCCGGCCCTGCCTGAACGCCCACATCGGCAAGTGCATGGGGGTGTGCAGCGGCCGCATCAGCTGCGCCGAGTACAACGAGGCCGTCAAGGGCGCGGTGCACCTGATCCGCTACGGCAAAAAGGACATCATCAAGACCCTGACCCGCCGCATGGAGGAAGCCAGCGACCGCCTGGAGTTCGAGACCGCGGCCCTGCTGCGGGACCAGATCGCCGCCATTACCAAGGTGACCGAAGGGCAGAAGGTGGTGGTGGACGAAAGCCTGGAGATGGACGTGGTGGCCCTGGCGGGCACGCCGGACGCCGTCTGCGCCGCGGTGCTGCGCTACCGCCACGGCCGCCTGACCGATAAGCGGGAGTTCGTCTTCCACGACCGGGCCGGCCTCGATGAGATACGGGAGGAGTTTTTGCCCCGCTACTACCTCGACGACGAGGAGATCCCCAAGATCATCGCGGTGGACGCCCTGCCCGCGGACGCCGATGCGCTGCGCCAGGCCCTCAGCGCCAAGCGCGGCAGCGAGGTGCAGCTGTACGAGCCGCAGCGCGGCGACAAGGCCCGCCTGGTGGAGATGGCCCACACCAACGCCGTCGAGCGCCTCGCGCGGGAGCGCGGCCGCGCCGCCCGCGAGCAGAAGCTGCTGGACGAGCTGGCCCAGGTGCTGGGCCTGCCGGCCGCGCCCCACCGCATCGAAAGCTACGATATCTCCAACTGGGGCGACGGCACCAGCGTCTGCGGCATGGTGGTTTTCCGGGAGGGCAAGCCCAGCAAGGCGGATTACCGCCGCTTCAAAATGCGCACGGTGGCCGGCACCGACGACTACGCCTCCCTGGCCGAGACGGTGTCCCGCCGCGCGGGGGAGTACGCCGCCCGCACCGCCGCCGGCGAGACGGCCGGCTTTGCCGAAAAGCCCGACCTGCTGCTGATGGACGGCGGCCGCGGCCAGGTCAACGCCGCCAAGGCGGCCCTGGCCGGCACGGCCCTGGCGGACGTGCCGCTGTACGGCATGGTCAAGGACGACCGCCACCGCACCCGCGCCATCGTGGACGGCGACGGGCAGGAGATCGCCATCAACATGAACCGCGGCGCCTTCACCTTCATCACCTCCATCCAGGACGAGACCCACCGCTTCGCCAACGCCTACCGCCGCCAGCAGATGCGCCAGAAGAGCTATTCCTCCACCCTGGTGCAGATCCCCGGCGTGGGGCCCAAGCTCGCCAAGGCCCTGATGGCCCATTTTGGCAGCGTGGGCGCGGTGCGCCAGGCGGACGCCGCCGCCCTGGCCCAGACCCCCGGCGTCGGCCCCAAGCTGGCCGAAGCGATCTACGCCTACCTGCACGATACGGCGGAATAACAATAAGCGCGCGCCCTGTTTTGCACAGGGCGCGCGCCGTCGTTTTATTCGAACAATTTGCTGATGGCGTCCTCTTCCTCGGTCAGCTGGCCGGCCAGGTCCGGCAGGGTCAGCGTCTCGTCGGCGTGGGGGCTGGGCTTCGCCTTTTGGGGCGGCGCGCCGGCCGCCTGCGCCGCGCGGGCCGTCAGCTCGCACACTTCGTCGCACAGGGAGTACACCGCCCCGCAGTCCCCGGGCATGTCGGTCAGGTTGCGCCCGTAGTGCGTGAAGAGGATGGCCCCCTCCGGCCCCACCACCAGCGTCAGGGGCAGCAGCTGGGGGGCCTTGCGGTCGTAGGCCAGGCCGCGGCTCTGGGCGCTGCGGATGATGCGCTGCGCCTCAAAGCTCCAGTTCAGCAGGCCGGCCGTCTCCACGCCCATAAAGTTGTACAGCACGCCCGGCGCGTCGCAGATGACGGTAAAGGGCAGCGCCCGCCCTTGCAGCAGTTCGGCCGCCTGGCGGGCGCTGCTGCGCACCACGCAGGCCAGGCGCACGCCCTTCAGCTCGTCCAGCGTCTTGATGTAGCGCGAGATGTATTCCCGCGTGATGGGGTGGCCGAAGGCGGGCAGGAAGATCATGGCCAGGGGCTTGTCCCCGGCGCACAGCGCGTAGAAATCGTTGCCCGGCGACGAGGGCGTGTCGAAGGTGAAACGGGGGATCGTAGTCCCGGCCAGATGGTCTGTCCGCATGGCGCACACTTCCTTTCCTGCTGCCGCAAAGTGGATAACAAAAAAGCCGGACCTATAGTCCGGCTGTCGTGCCTAAAAAAGAATCCCGCCCGGTCGTCTGCGGATAAATCAAACCTACCCTTACGGACAGGTGGGTGCCCTGCCTGTGGTTTCATGCTCCCGCATCGGACCTCCAGGGTGGACCCTGACGGGGCGGTCTGCAATCCCCCACCGGACTCCAGGCTCCCGATGGTTGATTAGTAGGATCATATATTCCGCAACAAATCGTGCCGGGCAGGATACTGCCGGTATGGGGGCCGGCCCTCCGCTTGGCGGGGGGTCAGCCGATGTCGAAGTTTTCGCTCAGCCGCTTTTCAAACAGAGCGCCCACTTCCATCAGGGTCTCGTCGTCGTCCACGACGTCGAGGTATTCGCCGTCGGCGTCCTCGCCGACGCTGAGGATGACCAGCTGGGCGTCCTCGTCCAGGTCCTCCTCGTCCTCGACGTATTCCACCACGGCGAGATAATGCACGCCCTTGTGATCCAGCGCGTCGATCACCTCAAAGGTGATCTCGTTGCCGTCCTCGTCCTCGAGGGTCATCAGGTCGGGCTGATATTCGTTTTCGGGGGTCATGTTTTCGTCTGCCATCCGTTAAAACTCCAGTCTCATAGCGCGTCCGGGGCCGGCGCGCGGCCCCTGTCTCTGCCTATAGTGTAGCGTTTTTTGTCCGTCTCGTCAAGATGCTAAATCAGGAAAAACTGTTAAATTGGCTTTTTTGCACTTTTCACATCCGCGCCCTCGCGCCCGGGGGCGTTCTGTGGTATACTGAAGGGTACCGGCGGGGCGCTGGGCCCCGCCCGTGCTATAGCATATGACCCAAGGAGAAGATTATGTCTGTCAAATACAAACTGGACCTGGCGGCTTTGGCCCTGGCCGCGGCGCTGGGGGGCTGCGCGTTCGGGCAGGGCGGCGCGTCCGGGCAGGGCGGCGCCGTCAGCCGGCCCGAGGCCGTCGCCTCCGCCGAGCTGCAGTTCACCCGCCCGGCCTCGGGGGATACCGTCGCCGTCTTCGACACCTCGGCCGGGGTGTTCCGGGCGGTGCTCTTCCCGGAGGAGGCCCCCCAGGCCTGCGCCAACTTCATCGGCCTGGCCCAGGCGGGCTACTACAACGGCCTGACCGTCAGCCGGGTGGAGGCCGGCTTCGTGGTGCAGGCCGGCCGGGACGCCAGCGGCGCGGCCACGACCATCTGGAACGGCAACGGCTACCCGCCCGAGTACACCGACCGGCTGCACCACTACTCCGGGGCGCTGTGCGCCGCCATGAGCGAGCGCGGCGAGGGCGCCAGCGTCTTTTACGTCATGCAGACGGCCCCCGGCATGGAGCAGGAGCTGCTGGACCAGATGGCCGCACAGGGCTGGCGGCAGGAGGTCATCGACGCTTACGCCGCGGCGGGCGGCGCGCCCTACCTCGACTACACCGACACCGTCTTCGGCCAGGTGTACGAGGGCATGGCGGCCGTGGACGCCATCGGCGCGGTGGGCGTGGACGAGAACCAGGCCCCCGTCGAGCCCGTCACCATCCACAGCGTGACGATCGAGACCTACCCCTGACGCCTCACTGCTGGCCGGGGTGGTTCTTGCGCCAGGCGAGGTAGTTTTCCAGGATGACCGAGGCGCTGACCGCGTCCAGGATGGCCTTGCGCTTTTTGCCGAAGGTGCCGCTCTCGCTGAGGATGCCGGCGGCGGTGATGGTGGTCTGCCGCTCGTCCCACATGCGGACGGGCAGGCCGCTCATCTCGCCGACGATCTCGCCCAGCTTGCGGCTCTTTTTGGCGCGCGCACCCTCGGTGCCGTCCATGTTGCGGGGCAGGCCGATCACGATCAGTTCGGCCCGCTGCTCCCGGGCGGCGTCGCAGATGCGGGCCGCCACCTTGGCCATCGCCTTTTCCTCGATCTGGGGCCGCAGGGCAGTGGCCAGCACCTCGCCTGGGTCGCACACGGCCAGGCCCGTGCGGCTGTCGCCGTAATCTACTGCTAAAATTTTCATCTGAACGCTCCTTTGCTTTGTCTTGCAGGCCCATTGTAGCACAGCGCGGCCCGCGGCGCAATCAAAGCGGGCGTTTCTGTGCCGAAAGAAGGTGTCGCAGCATGCTCAAACTGGTGTTGGGCGGCTCGGGCAGCGGCAAGACCAGCTGGCTCTACGCGCAGCTGTCCGCCCGGGCGGCCAGGGGGCAGCACAGCATTTTGCTGGTGCCCGAACAATTCACCTCCTCCACCGAGGGGCGCATCTACCGCGAGCTGGGGGACGCGCGCTCCGGCTTTGTGGAGAGCTTTTCCTTCACCAGCCTGGCCGAGCGCATCCTCGCCGAAGAGGGCGGCGCGGCCATCCAGACCCTGAGCGACGCGGGCCGGGTGGCCCTGGTGCGCCGCGCGCTGGAAGAATTGCAGGACAAGGTGCAGTTCTATTACCGCCACCGCCACAGCGCGGCCTTCTGCCAGCTGGCCGCCGAGACCATCGACGAGCTGAAAAGCGCCGGCGTCACCGGGGCGCAGTTCGCCCGGCTGGCCGCCGGCTGCGGCCCCGAGAGCGGCCGCCTGGGCGAGATCGCCCTGATCTACGCCGGCTACGAGACCCTGCTGGCCCAGACCGGCATGGACCCCGCCGACCGCATCGAGCTGGCCGCCGCCCGGCTGGAGGCGGCCCTGGCCGCGGGGCGGGTGCCGGCCTTCCTCGCGGGGCGGGCGGTGTATATCGACGAGTTCGACACCTTCAACGCGCCCAAGCAGCGGCTGATGGGGGCCATGCTGGCCGCCTTGCCCGAGGTGACGGTGGCCCTGTGCGACGACGGCGCGCCCGAGGACGCCCAGGGCCTGGGCCTGTTTTCGGGGGCGAAGGCGCTGGGCGCGCGGCTCAAGCAGCTGGCGCGCAAAAACGGGGCCGAGGTGGCCGCGCCCCTGCTGCTGCGCGAGGACCTGCGCCACAAGGACGCCCCGGGCCTTGCCGCGCTGGAGCGGCTGCTGGCCGCGGGCCGCTGCAAAAAGCCCGCCGCCCCGGCGGCCGAGATCCGCCTGTACGCGGCCCCCAGCCGCGAGGAGGAGGCCCGGGCCGCCGCCGGCGCGATCCGCCATTTGATGGCCCGCGGGGTGCGCTGCGGCAAGATCGCGGTGGTCTGCCGCGATCTGGACCGCTACCGCGCCGCCGTGCGCTACGAGTTCCGCCTGGCGGAGATCCCCCTCTGGTGCGACGAGGCCACCACCCCGGCGTTCAGCGCCCCGGCGGCGGCCGTCACCGCCCTGCTGGAGCTGGCCCGCGGCGGCGACTATACCGAGCAGCTGTCCGCCCTGGTCAAGACGGGCCTGACCGCCCTGAGCGAGGACGAGGCCTGCGCGCTGGACAACTACGCCTACACCTGGTCGCCCCGCGCCGCCGAATGGCGCGCCCCGTTTACAAAGAGCCCGCGGGGCTTCGGCGCCGGCAAGCTGAGCGAAGAGGAGGCCGGGACCCTCGAAAAGGCCGAACGGGCCCGCGCCTTTTTGTCCGGCCCCGTCGAGACGCTGCGCGGCCGCTGCCGCAACGCCACCGCGGAGCAGATCAGCCGGGCGCTGTGGCTGTGCCTGGAGGCGCTGGGGGCCGAGGAGGCCCAGCAGGCCCAGGTGGAGGCGCTGCGCGCGGCCCGGGGCATCCCCGCCGCCGAAGAGGCCGCCCGCGAGTGGAACGTGGTGATGGGCCTGCTGGACCAGATGGCGCGCCTGCTGGGGGCCGAGACCGTCGCCCCGGCGGAGTACGCCGAGATGTTCGGGCTGCTGCTGCGCTCGTCCGACCTGGGGCATATCCCGCAGACGCTGGACGCCGTGATGCTGGCCCCGGCCGGCAAGATGCGCCTGGACGCGCCCGACTACGTCTTTGTGCTGGGCGTGGCGGAGGGGGAGTTCCCCGCCGCGCCGGGCCAGGCGGGCCTTTTGACCCACGCCGACCGCGACGCGCTGATGCGCCAGCAGGTGGACCTGCCCGATTGCTTTGAGAACCGCGTCGTGCGCGAGCAGGTCTGCTTTTATAAGGCCATGACCGCCCCGGCCAGGGGGCTGTGGATCAGCTGGCCCAAGGGGGCCGGGCTGACCCTCGCGGCGGCGGCGCAGCCCATCGCGGACGTATTGCAGCCGCCCGCGCCAGCGCTGTCGCTGCTGGATATGGCCGCGACGCCGGGCAGCGCCCTCGACTGCCTCGGGGGCGGCTGGCCCCTGGACGAGACGCAGCGCGCCAGCCTGGCCGAAGCGCTGCAAAGCGCGGGCGGCGGGGGCCTGTCGCTGCTGGCCCGCATGGCCGGCGGCCGGCCCCGCAGGCTCGAGGACCTGGCCGCCCTGGGCGGATTGCTGGGCGAGCGGCTGTGGCTTTCGCCCAGCCAGCTGGAGGCCTATGCCAGCTGCCCCTACGGCTACTTTTTGCACTACGTGCTGGGGCTGCGCCCGCGCAAAAAGGCGCGCCTTTCGGCGGACCAGAGCGGCACCCTGATGCACTGGGTGCTGCAAATGGCCCTGGACCCGCACCCCGGCCCCGACAACCCCTGCAAGGACGCTTTGCCCGCGCCCTTCGCCCAGCTGACGGACAGCCAGCTGTCGGCGCTGTCGGCGGGGCTGGTGGACGAGTACGCCCGCCGCTACCTGCCCGACGACACGGCCCGGCTGCGCTACCTGCTCTCGCGCTTAAAAAAGAGCATGACGGCCCTTTTGCGCTATCTGCGGGACGAGCAGGCCCAGAGCGCCTTTGCCCCCGCCGCCTGCGAGCTGAAGATCGGCCCGGGGCCGGACGCCGTGGCGCCGCAGGTATACCGCCTGTCCAACGGGCGGACGGTGCGCCTGGTGGGCGCCGTGGACCGCGCCGACGAGTGGGTGGAGGCGGACGGCACCCGCTGGGTGCGCGTGGTGGACTACAAGACCGGGACCAAAAAGCTGGACCTGAAGGAGGTCTACTGCGG
>CALXGZ010000108.1 GCA_944387975.1 uncultured Faecalibacterium sp. | reverse complement strand
ACCATTGATGCCAATAAGCAATATCAGCCCGATCCGGTCAGAGCCCCCATTGTGCTGGATATTTTTAAGATGTACGACACCGGCTCCACCATGAAAGAGATCGTGGATCATCTGAATGGTCTGGGGGTTACAACGGTGCGGGGTAAAGTGGCAGACCTGAATTTCATCTCGGGCATTCTCCACAACCGGAAGTATATCGGTGAATACAAGTACCGCGATATCGTGGTGCCAGATGGCATTCCGGCTCTGGTCCCGATGGATTTGTTTGAGCGGGTGCAGAGTCAGATGCAGAAAAACAAAAAGGCCCCGGCCCGTCACAAGGCCGAGGACGACTACCTGCTGACCACCAAGCTGTTTTGTGGTTCCTGCAAGGCAATGATGGTGGGGGAATGCGGGACAAGTTCCAGCAAAGGCCAGGTCTACCATTATTACCGCTGTGTCAACAGCAAACGGAAAAAGACTTGCAACGCCAAACACAAAAGCGTGCGAAAGGAACCTCTGGAGCGCGCCGTGGTGGATTCCGTCATGCGGAATATCATGGACGATGCCTTTGTGGAGTATTTTACCGATCAGGCACTGGCCGTCCAGGGGCAGGAGAGCAGTGAGCTGCCCGCCCTGCGCCGTCAGCTGGCAGATACCGAAAAGGCAATCGACAATTTGCTGAACGCCATCCAGGCCGGTGCTTTCAATGCATCTGTGAAGCGTCGGCTGGATGAGATGGAAGAAACCAAAGAAAAGCTGGAGCTGAGCATCGTGAAGGAAGAAATCAGGAAGCCTCAGTTCACCAGAGAGCAGATACAGTTCTATATCCTCCAGTTCCGCAAAGTGGATCTCAACACCCTGGAAGGTCGGAGGCGGCTGATTGACAGTTTTGTCAACAGCGTGGTGGTATATGATGACTACCTGCTTGTGACCTTCAACTATAAGGAAGGGGCAGAGCAGATCACCTTTGATCAGATTAAACGTTCGGATTTGTCCTCCCTCGGGGGACCAGAGACCGTCAGTGAAAACTGGCGGTCTTTTCTTTTTTGCCGCCGGCGTTGACACGTGTTTGAATACGTGCTATACTGAAAGCGTGAGGTGGTATCATGAAAAGCTATTCTTCCAAAGAAGTGATACGGCTCCTGCAGGCGGATGGCTGGTATGAGGTGCGCTGTGCCGGCGACCACCACCAGTTCCGGCATCCGGTGAAACCGGGCCTGGTGACCGTGCCCCATCCCCGCAAGGACTTTCCTGTCCGCACGCTGAAAAGCATAGCGAAGCAGGCAGGGGTGCACTTTGATTGATCTTCCTTGATAGAAAGGAGTCTGCCCTGGTATGAGAAAAGACTTTTATTCTTATCCCGCGGTCTTTTATTACGACGAGGACGGCGTTTCGGTGGAGTTCCCCGATCTGCCCGGCTGCCTGACCTGCGCCGGCTCGACCGAAGAGGCGTTCCGCAGTGCGCGCGAGGCGATGGGCCTGCATCTGTGCGGGCTGGAAGACGACGGCGACCCCATCCCCGACCCGACCCCCTTTCAAAAGATCTGCCCCGAAGAGGGGGGCGTCGTTACGATGATCGATGTGTCGATGCCGCTGATCCGCAGCAGGGTGAAAAACGTCTCGGTCAAAAAGACCCTGACCATCCCCGCCTGGCTGAACATGGCCGCGGAGGAAGCCCATGTCAACTTCTCGCAGGTCTTGCAGGAAGGGCTGAAGGCGCGGCTGGGTTTCCAGTAAAAAATGGGTCCGCCCCTGCGGCGGACCTTTTCTTTTTTGCCTGTCAAGCCCCCGGCGCAGAAAAATATATGCCTGAAATTTGTAAAAACCTTACAAAATCAAAGGTCATACTATGGAAAGATTGCGAAAGAATCGTGAAAGTTTGCCCTCAAACTATTTACAAAACAGTAACAGATGGGTTAAACTATGTTTAAACAATAAACGGACGCGGGGTCCGTCGGAGAGGCCGGATGCTGCGGCCCCTCCCATGCACCCCGCCAGGAAGGGAAGAGGCAAACTTGGAAACACGAATGGGCTGGCGCCGCCGTCTGGCTGCGCTGGCGTTGACCGTTTTGCTGCTGGCGCCCTGCATGCCGCAGGCGCTGGCCGCAGACCTGAATGTGGACGCGGGCTTTTACCTCAAGCAGAGCCGCAGCGGCACCTGCACCCTGACGGCGGCCGCCATGATGCTGCGCCGCCGCGCCTACCTCGACGGGCTGAGCGACTGGGTGGACGTCACGGAGAACAGCGTCCGGCCCGCCGCCTGGGCCAACGGGCTGTCCCACAGCTTTACATATAAGGCGATGAAGGTGCGCTACGCCACCCTGCCGGCCGACAACGGGGCCAAGACCCAGACCCTGATCGACCTGCTGGCCGCCCACCCCGAGGGCGTCGTCATCTACGACCGGCGGCAGCCCCACGCCATCCTTTTGACCGATTACACCGACGGCGTCTTTTATTGCTCGGACCCCGCCGGCAACATCAGCGCCGGGCGGGTGCCTATCTCCAGCGCCAGCGTGTCCATTGCGGGGGCGTCCTGCTACTGGTACATCGCGGAGGACAACAACGCCGCCGCGGGCGCAGCCCAGTCGAACGAGCTGCAGCTGGCCGGGGTGACCTACCCCGTCAACGTCCAGGCCGGCAGCGGCATGAGCCTGAACGGCACCGTCAAGGCATCCGCGGGCAGCGCCCTGGCCGAGGTGGCCGTCCTGATCGAGGACGCCGCCGGTAACACCGTGATGAGCGCGGCCGCCGCCCTGACCGGCGCCGAGGACAGCTGGTCCCTGCGGCAGGCCGACAGCGCCATCCGCTTTGGCGAGCTGCCCGCCGGCAGCTACAGCTACCTGATCATCGCCGAGGATACCGCCGGCGACAGCCTGTGTTTCGCCGTGCCCTTCACCGTGTCGGAGACGCCCGCGGTGGACGGCTGCTACTGGTCCGTGCAGGACCCCGAAGGCGCCATGCTGCAGGAAGAGCCTGCCCCCGCGGCCCAGCCCGCCGCGGCCGAAAGCCTGGGCGGCCAGCTGCTGTCCTTCCTCGACCAGCTGTTCTAAATTTTCAGAGATGCGAAACGGCCCCGGCGCTGTCCTGAAACGCCGGGGCCGTCGTCATCCTTCCAGGCTGGTGCCGGGGAAGTAGTGGGCGAGGATCTCGATCCAGCTTTTGCCCGCCTCGGCCATGGCCTTCGCGCCCCACTGGCTCAGGCCCACGCCGTGGCCGTAGCCCCGCGTGGTGATGGCAAAGTTGCCGCCGTCCCAGCGGATGGTAAAACAGGCGCTGCGCAGCCCCAGGGCGGCGCGCAGCTGCGTGCCCGCCACCGTCTGCCCGCAGACCGGCAGCGAGGCCACGTAGCCCGAGGGGGTGTAGCTGGCCGCGCCGAACCAGGCGGCCGGGTCGAGCCCTTCGGTGGCGATGCCCAGGGCGCTGTCCAGCGCGCCGCCGACCTGCTGGGCCGACAGCGTGACCGTGACCTCGTAGTCCTGCGCGGCGCGGTCGGCGCTGCTGTCCACGGCGCGCAGGTAGGGCAGGGCCGCGCCCCAGACGTTCTCGCTGGCTTCGGTCTGCCCGTTCGAAATGGCGAAGTAGCTGGCCCCGGCCGGCGCGCCGTCGTAGTACAGCACCGCCCCGGCCACCTGGTCCACCAGGGCCGACAGGCGGGCGTAGTTCGCCTCATAGGCGGTGCCCCAGTAGCTGCGCAGCACCGGCTCGGTCAGGCAGCCCTGCCGCCGGGCGGGGTCCACCGTCAGCCAGGGCTCCTCCGCGCCGGCGCGCTGGTCCCGGCAGTAGAGGATGTAGCTGTGGCAGGCCACCGCCTGCGCCTTCAGCGCCTCGTCCGGCCAGCTGACGGGCATTTCGGCGGCCACCGCGCCGATCAGGTAGTCCCGCAGCGGCAGGGTGAAGTTCTGGCCGCTCTCGCTGTCCCGCAGCAGGACGCTGCTGTCCCCGGCGGCGGGCGCGGCGGGCAGGGCCCCCGGTTCGGCCGGCGGGGCGGGCTGCGCCGCGCCGGAGGACGCGCCCGGGGCTTCGGCGGGGGCGGCGGATCGCGTCAGGGCGGCCGTCAGCCAGTAGCCCGCCAGGGGCAGGGCGCTGCCCAGCACCAGCAGCGCGGCAAGGAGGAGGATCAGGGCTTTTTTCATGCCGGAACAGCTTCCTTTCTGGGTGGGATGGGGACAATGTACCATATCCCCCCTGCGGGAAGGCGCGAAACGCGCCCCGGCCCAAAGCTTGAAATGTGAATAAAATCCGAACAAAATCAAAATATTTTGCATTTCAGACTGCTTTCAGGCAGTTTTGACTTGAATTTATTTAACAAAAGCGCTATCATAAAAACATCTACCGTTAAGGAGGGAGCTGTACAGACAAGCGCAAGTGTACGCGTATCACCGCCGCGGGCTATGCGGCCCGCGGCTGATCGGAAGGGAAGGGGAATCGTTATGATGAATCATCCATCGGGAACCGGCGAACACGAGGCCATGAAGACCCTGTGCGAGGAGTACCTGGCCAACAACTACATCGACCCCGAGACCAGCGAGCGGCTGGGCGTCAAGCGGGGCCTGCGCAACCCGGACGGCACCGGCGTACTGGCCGGCCTGACCAATGTCTGCGACGTTGTGGGCTACCGGAAGGACCAGGAGGGGCATATCATCCCCATCCCCGGCCGGCTGATCTACCGCGGCGTCAATATCACCGAGATCGTGGAGGAGGCCTACCGCAACGACCGCTTCGTGTTTGAAGAGGTCATCTGGCTGCTGCTGTTCGGCAGCCTGCCCAACAAGGCCCAGCTGGAAAGCTTCTGCCAGATCCTGGCCCAGCACCGCGCCCTGCCCGACGGCTTTATGGACACGATGAACGCGCCCTCGCCCAACATCATGAACAAGATGCAGCGCTGCGTGCTGGGCATGTACTCCTACGACGACAACCCCGAGGACCTCAGCCTCGAGAACCTGCTGCACCAGAGCATCACGCTGATCGGCTGCATGCCCACCATGATGGTCAACGCCTACCAGATGAAGCGCCGCGTCTACGACAAGCAGAGCATGTTCTTCCATCTGCCGCAGCCGGGCCACTGCACCGCCGAGCACATCCTCAGCACCTACCGGCCGGACCAGAAGTTTACCCATGAGGAAGCAAAGCTGCTGGATACCTGCCTGCTGCTGCACGCCGACCACGGCGGCGGCAACTGCTCCACCTTCGCCACGCGGGTGGTGTCGTCCTCGGGCTCGGACACCTATTCGGCCATCGCGGCCGGCATCGGCGCGCTGAAGGGCCCCAAGCACGGCGGCGCGAACCTGCAGGTCAACCGCCAGCTGAAGGACATCCTGGCCCACGTCGAGAACTACGACGATGACGATGAAGTACGGGAGTACCTGCGCCGCATCCTGCGCAAGCAGGCCGGCGACGGCAGCGGCCTGATCTACGGCATGGGCCACGCCGTCTACACCATCAGCGACCCGCGCGAGGTCATCCTCAAGGAGCGCGCCCGCCACCTGGCCTACGAGAAGGGCTTCGAGGCCGAGTACAACATGCTGTGCAGCATCGAGCGGCTGGCCCCGGCCATCTTCGCGGAGGAAAAGGGCAGCGCGAAGCCCGTCTGCGCCAACGTCGACCTGTTCAGTGGCCTGATCTACGAGATGCTGGGCATCTCCGAGGACCTGTACACCCCGCTGTTCGCCATCGCCCGCCTGCCCGGCTGGTGCGCCCACCGCATCGAGGAGGTCGTCTTCGCCAACCGCATCATCCGCCCGGCCTACAAGTACCTGGGCGTGCGGCAGCGCTACAAACCCCTGGAGGAGCGGTAAACGATGCGGAAAAGTGTCGCTGTTTTTCTGCTGGCCGGCGTGGCCTTCTGCGCCGCGCGCTGGGCGGACCTCGCCCTCTTTACCGACCTGGAGACCGGCCTGCTGAAAGAAGGACAGGTCTGGCTGCGCTACGCCGCGCTCTTCGCCTGGGCGGCGGCGGCCCTCGCCGCCGGGCATTTCAGCGCCGGCTCGGCCGCGCCGCTGGACGCGCCCAAAACGCGCAGAGCGGCCTTTGCCCTGAGCGTCCCGGCCTTCACGGCGGGGGTGTTCTACCTGGGGCGGGGGCTGCTGGACATCCTGGACGGCAGCTTCCTCTACGGGGCGCTGGGGGTGCTGTGCGCCCTCTGGCTGGGGGTGCTGGGCCAGCACTGGCTTGTGGGCGGCCTGGGCGGCCGGCGCCGCGAAGCTGCGCCCCCGGCCTGGCTGGGGGTGGCGGGCAGCCTCGTCTTTGTCTGGGACGTGCTGGCCAGCTTTATGACCAACGGCTCCAGCTGGCACCGGACCATCCCCACCTCGGCGGTGTGGCAGCAGCTGGCCGCCCTGCTTTTGCTGGCGGCGGTGCTGCGGGCGGTCTGCCTGCCCGGCGCGGCCAGCCCCAAAAGCGTCTGCCGCTGCGGGCTGCTGGCCTATATCCTCTGCTTTGCCTGGCAGCTGCCCCGCTGCGTGCTGCTGCCGGCCGCCCCGGGGGACTGGGCCCTGGTGGCGCTGGGGCTGCTGGGCGGCGCGTGCGCGCTGGCCTGCGCCAGCCCGAAACAGCGCGGCCTGCACGCGGCTGGATGATTGGCTAAAATTGCCGAAAATTCTTGAAGGAAAGAATATAAATCTTACAAAAATAGAAAACGGCTTGTTATTTGTTTGGCAGGCACTTGAAGGTTTGGGATTTTTGTTCTATAATAAAGACACCGTGAAAATTATCCGGATTCCAAGGGTAATAATTTTAGGAGGTACTATAAAATGGCTGTAAGAGTTGCTATCAATGGTTTTGGCCGCAT
>CALXGZ010000107.1 GCA_944387975.1 uncultured Faecalibacterium sp. | reverse complement strand
GCCCGCCGGGCGATGGCGTGGATCTTGGCCACGAAGGGGCAGGTGGCGTCCTCCCAGGGCACGCCGAGGGCGGCCAGCTCGTCGTAGACGCTCTGGGGCACCCCGTGGCTGCGGATGACCACCTTGTAGCCGGGGGGCACGTCCCGGGGGGCGCCGGCCACCAGCGCGCCGCGCCGTTCCAGCCCGGCCACCACCTGGGGGTTATGGATCAGCGGGCCGAGGGTGGCCACCTTCTGCCCGCTGTCCAGCAGGCGCTGCGTCAGCTGGACCGCCCGGTCCACCCCAAAGCAGAAGCCCGCCGTTTTGGCTAAACGTATCTCCATCACGTGTTCCTTTGCGGTAAAGTTAGTATGCGCGCCGGCCGTCGCTTTATGCGTGGGCCGCGCCCTCGAAGCCGTAGCGCTCGCCCAGGTCGATCCAGGCGGCGGTCAGCGCCTGCTTGTTGGCCTTCAGGGTCTTGATGTCGCGGCGGCTTTCCATCTTGAACTGGGCGGCGGGCATCGGCTCGCCAAAGACGACCCGCACCCGGCAGAACAGCTTCATCCGGCCGTCGGGGGTGTCGTACAGCACCCGGCAGGGGATGACGTCGGTGCCGGCCCCGGCCGCCACGACGAACATGCCGCTTTTCGGCGCAAGGAGCTTGCCCTCCTTTTCGCGGGTGCCCTCGGGGAACAGCAGCAGCCCGCGGCCCTTTTTGCATTCCTCGATGGTGTTGTTCAGCGTCTCCATCTCGTCCTTGGTGTCGCGGACCATCACGCAGCCGCACTGGCCCAAAAACCAGGTGACCACGGGGTTGATCTCGAACAGCTCCTTTTTGCCGAAGACGACCATGCGCTTGCCCCAAAAGCGCGCGATGGCCACGAACACCGGGTCGATGGCCGAGATGTGCGTGGGCGCAAGGATGAAGCCGGGGGACTGGACCTTTTTCAGGTTTTCCTTGCCGATCACCTGGATGCGGAACAGGATGTGCCACACCAGCCAGGCGCCGGTGAGAATGATCGGATACAGCATCACTTTCCCTCCACACGTTCCCGGATGATCTGCTTCATGGCGGCCAGGCTCTGCTCAAGGTCCAGCGCGGAGGTGTCCAGCAGGACGGCGTCCTCCGCCTGGCGCAGGGGGGCGGCGGCGCGGCTGCTGTCCTGCGCGTCCCGCTGCTTGACGTCGGCCAGCACGTCCTCGTAGCTGTCGGGGCGGCCGGCGGCCTGGTACTCCAGCCAGCGGCGGCGGGCCCGCGCCTCGCAGCTGGCGGTCAGGAAGATCTTGACCGTAGCATTGGGCAAAATGACGGTGCCGATGTCCCGGCCGTCCATCAGGACGTCGCCGGTCTTGGCCATATCCCGCTGCAGATCCAGCAGGAAGGCCCGCACCGCGGGGTTCGCCCCCACCGCCGAGGCCGCCATGCCCACTTCCTCGCTGCGGATGCAGGCGCTGACGTCCTCATCATTTAAATAGATATGCTGCGCCCCGTCCAAAACGGCCAGCCGCAGCCGGATGCCCGGCAGCAGCGCGTTGACCGCCGCCTGATCTGCGGGGTCCGCGCCGGCCCGCAGCGCGTACAGGCCCACGGCCCGGTACATCGCGCCGGTGTCGACATAGATGTAGCCCAGGTCCCGCGCCAGCTGCCTGGCCAGGGTGGATTTGCCTGCCCCGGCGGGGCCGTCGATCGCGACTGATATCATGTTCCCTATCTCCTTCCGGCAGGCGGGGCCGGTCCCCGCCCCTGCGTCTTTCCTTATTTCAGGCCCCCGCACAGGTGGGCCGCGAAGGCCTGCGCCGTGCAGAAGGCGATCTGCAAATTGTAGCCGCCGGTGTAGGCGTCGACGTCCAGCACCTCGCCCGCGAAATAGAGCCCCGCGGCCTTTTTGCTCTGCATCGTGCGGGGGTCCACCTCGCGCACCGACACGCCGCCCGCGGTGATGACGGCGTGGGCCAGATCGCCCCGGCCGTCGATGGGCACGGCCCAGTGCTTGCACAGATGGACCAGCGCCCGCTTCTGCTCCCGGGTGATCTGGTTGGCGCGGGTGGCGGGGTCGATGCCCCAGCGCGCCACCATCACCGGCTGCATGCTGGCCGGCAATAGCTTTGCCAGCGCGCCCTGGGCCGCGTGCCCCGACAGCAGCGCGAAGTCCCGCGTGACGCGGTCGTAGAGCTGCTCCTCGCTGAGGGCGGGCTTCAAGTCGATCTCCACGTGGTAGCGGTGCTTTTTCATGTCGCCCAGGTGGCTCGAGGCGCTGAGGGTCAGCGGCCCGCTGATGCCGAAGTGGGTGAACAGCAGCTCGCCCTGCTCGTCCCAGACGGCCTTGCCGTCCTCGAAGAGGGTCAGCTTGACGTTTTTCAGCGCCAGGCCCATCATTTTTTTGCAGTCCGCGTCGTGGGACACTAAGCTGACCAGGCTGGGCACCGGCTCGACGATGGTGTGGCCGGCCTGGCGCGCCAGCTTGTAGCCGTCGCCCGTGGAGCCGGTGACGGGGTAGCTCAGGCCCCCGGTGGCGATCAGCACGCGATCGGCCCGGTAGCTCTGGCCGGAGGTCCCCTTTACCCCCACGCAGCGGAGGGCGGGGCCCTTTTTGGCCTTTTTGTCCGCGCCGGGCGGGGGCGGGGGCAGCGGCTCCAGCAGGAGGCTGGCCGTGCCGTCGTGCACCAGGCGCGCGCCGGCGGCGTAGTCCAGCAGGGCCTGGCGCACCTCGGCGGCCTTGTCCGACACGGGGAAGACCCGCCGCCCGCGCTCGACCTTGAGGGCCACGCCCAGCGACTCGAACAGCTCCATCGTCCTGGCGGGCGGGAAGGCGTAGAGCGATGAATACAAAAAGCGCGGATTGCTGCGGACATGCCGCAGGAATTCCTCTTCGCCGCAGGCGTTGGTCAGGTTGCAGCGGCCCTTGCCGGTGACCAGAAGCTTCTGGGCCGGCTTTTCGCTGTGTTCCAGCACGGTCACCGTGCAGCCCTGCCGCACGGCGGCCCCGGCGGCCATCAGCCCGGCCGCGCCCGCGCCCACGATCAGTACGTCCGTCATGGACAAGTCCCTCTTTTCGTCAGAATCCGTACTTTTTAATAATACCAGAATCGCCCCGCAAAAGCAATTGCGAAAAACAAGAAAAAGCCCAGACCGGACGGCGATGCGCACAGTCTGAGCCTTTGCTTTTTTGCGGGCGGTCAGTTGCCGGTGAAGGCGACGGGGTCAAGGTACTTGTCGCCGTCCAGCACTTCGAGGTGGATGTGGGGGTCGAGGGCGCTCTCGCCGGTGATGCTGCCGGCCCGGCCCAGCTTCTGCCCGGCCGTGACCGCGTCCCCCTGGCTGACGGTGGCATCCTCGATGGCGCAGATGCGCCACAGCCGGCCCTCGCCGTCGCGGATGGCGGCCACGACGCCCCAGTTGCCCTCGGCGGCCAGGCTTTCCACCGTGCCGCTGACGGGCGCGAGGACGTCCTCGCCGGCCTTGCAGGCGTAATCGACGCCGTTGTGGGTGCGCCAGTCGCCCAGCGTCTCGTTATAGACCAGCTCGTCCCCGCTCCAGACGGCAAGCACCTGCCCAGAGACCGGCCGCGTATAGCCCGAGCCGGCTGAGGCGCTGGCAGCGGGCGAGCCGCTTTGCAGCGCGGAAGGTTCGGACAGCGAGCCAGAGCCAGAGGGCGCAGAAGAGCCCCCGCCGGACGAGCTCGATTTGGGCACATCGGCCACCGACTGGGCCGCGCCGGTTGATTCCTGCTGCCATAACTCTTCCTCCGTCCCGAGCGGGTCGGGGACCGCGCCCTCGTCTATGCCGGGGAAGGTCTCCTCCCCGGTGATGCTCTGGCTGGGGCTTTCGCCCAAGTCCTCGGCCATTTGGTCCCGGATGGTGCGCACGGCCCACACGCCGGCGGCCGCAGCCGCCGCCACGCAGGCCAGCAGGGCCAGCGCAAAGCCCTTGCCCCGCAGAAAATTCCTGATGTGTTCCATTCGCTTTGCTTCTCCTTCGCTTGAACCTGTGTACGGGTGTTGCCTTTAGTTTGAGACATCCGCCGCCGGAATATTCGCCCCGCAGCAAAAAAGAGCGGGCCGCCCGGCATTTTGCGGTTGACAAATCGACGTTTTGTGCCATAATAGGTGCGTCGTCTGCCGCGGCGCGGCAAACGGCCAAAGCAAACATAAGTGAGGGATCATCGTTGCGTTACCTGCGGCAATTTTTGTGGATCATCGGCTTCACCCTGGCGGGCGAGGCTTTGCACGCGGCGCTGCCGCTGCCCATCCCGGCGGCGGTGTGGGGGCTGGTGCTGTTGTTCCTCGCGCTGGAGAGCGGGCTGCTGCCCGTGGGCGCGGTGGCCGACTGCGGGCAGTTCCTGCTGGGGCTGATGCCGCTGCTTTTCATCGCGCCGGCGGTGGGCCTGGTGGATATCTGGCCCATGCTGGCCCCGGTCTGGCCCGCGGTGCTGGGCATCATCGTGCTGTCCACCGTGGTGGTGTTCGCCGTGGCGGGCAAGGTCACCCAGGCCCTGCTGGGCCGCGGCGGGAAGGAGGGCCGGGATGACTGACTTTTTCTCCTCGTCCACGCTCTTCGCCATCGCGCTGACCTTCTGCGCCTTTGAGCTGGGCCGCCTGTGCCAGCAAAAGCTGCGGCTGCCCATCTTCAACCCCATCCTGATCGCGGCCGTGCTGACGGCGGTGGTGCTGGCGGCCGCCGGCATCCCGAACGAGCTCTACCAGCGCCATTGCGAGGCCTTCTCCTGGCTGCTGACGCCGGCCACCGTCTGTCTGGCCATCCCGCTGCACGCGCAGTTCCGGCGGCTGCGGCACGACCTGCCCGCCATTTTGGCGGGGGTGGCGGCGGGCACCCTGGCCAGCTTGGGCTGCGTCTGGGGCCCGGCGGCCCTGTGCCGCCTGGACGCGGTGCTGACGCTGTCGCTGCTGCCCAAGAGCATCACCACCGCGATGGGCATCGCCGTCAGCGAGGCCGCCGGCGGCGCGCCGGCCCTGACCACCGCCGCCATCATTCTGACGGGCATTTTGGGCAGCGCCTTCGGGCCGCAGCTGTGCCGGCTGCTGCGCCTGCGGCACCCCGCCGCCCAGGGCGCGGCCTTCGGCACGGCGGCCCACGTCATCGGTACCTCCAAGGCTGCCGAGCTGAGCCAGACCGCCGAGGCGGTCAGCAGCCTGGCCCTGGTGGTGGCCGGCGTTTTGACCGCGGTACTCTGCCCGGTCTTGTTTTGATTTCTGTCAAACGATTATAAAAACGCCCGCCGCGTGGGTTCGTCCCACGGGCGGGCGTCTTTGCGTTGGAAGGGTCAGAACCGCTGCACCCCGTCTTCGGTGACGGTGGCGTAGATCAGGGGCAGCTCTTCGGGCTTGGCCGGGCCGATGGCGAGGCCCGCGCGGTAGCAGGCCGCCGCCGCGTCGAAGCGCTCGGGCGCGCCGTAGAAGGTGGCCAGGGCCTCGCCCTTGCGGACGTAGTCGCCGCGCTTTTTGTGCAGGACGATGCCGGCGGCGTAGTCGATGGCGTCGCCCTTCTTTTCGCGGCCGGCCCCCAGCAGCACGCTGGCGGTGCCGATCTTTTCGGCGTCGTTGGCGGTGATGTAGCCCTCGGCCTCGGCCAGCAGCTCGTAGCGGGCGGCCGGCTGGGCGAACAGGCTGTAGTCGTCCAGCACGCGGACGTCGCCGCCCTGCGCGGCGAACATCTCCTTGCACTTGGCGAAGGCGCTGCCGTCCGCAATGGCCTGCCGGGCCAGCGTGCGGCATTCGTCGGGGCTGCCCTTGCCCGCCAGCGCCAGCATGTGGGCCGCCAGCTCGATGCAGACGGCGGTCAGGTCGGCGGGGCCGCGGCCCTTCAGCACCTCCATGCTCTCCATCACTTCCAGGCTGTTGCCGATGTTGTGGCCCAGGGGGGTGTCCATATCGGTGATCATGG
>CALXGZ010000106.1 GCA_944387975.1 uncultured Faecalibacterium sp. | reverse complement strand
TTTTCGGCCTTGACGCTCCGGCGGCCCTGGTCGCCCCAGACGCGGGGGTTTTTCATCACCGTGTAGCCGTAGTAGAGCAGCATCATGCCGCAGGTCAGCTGAAACCCAAAAAACATCTCTCTCGCCTCGTCCTCTCTGCCAGCGGCTTCCTTGTCCTGGTCCTCGCCGGGGAACATCGCCTTGTAATAGGGCGTGAAGTCCAGCGTGGCGAAGTAGTCCCGCGGGGTCTCGGCCCGGCGGATCAGGGCGTGGCCGCCGTCCGCGCACAGCAGCACCTCGGCGCTGCGCAGCTTGCCGTTGTAGTTGTAGCCCATGGCCGAGCCGTGGGCGCCGGTGTCGTGGATATAGATCAGGTCCCCGATGTCGATCTTCGGCAGCATGCGGTCGACGGCGAACTTGTCGTTGTTCTCGCACAGGCCGCCCACCACGTCGTACTTGTGGTCGCAGGGGGCGTCCTCCTTGCCCAGCACCGTGATGTGGTGGTAGGCCCCGTACATGGCCGGCCGCATCAGGTTGGCGGCGCAGGCGTCCAGGCCGATATACTCCTTATAGATGTGCTTTTCGTGGATGGCGGTGGCGATCAGCGCGCCGTAGGGCCCGGTCATGAACCGGCCCATCTCGGTGAAGATGGCCACGTCCCCCATGCCGGCGGGTACCAGGATCTCCTCGAACTTTTTGCGCACGCCCTCGCCGATGGCGTAGATATCGTTCTCCCGCTGGCCGGGGCGGTAGGGGATGCCCACGCCGCCCGACAGGTTGATGGCGCTGATGTGCACGCCGGCGGCCTGCGACACGCGCACCGCCAGCTGGAACAGCACGCCGGCCAGCCCGGGGTAATACTCGTCCGACAGGGTGTTGGAGGCGAGGAAGGCGTGGATGCCGAAGTGTTTGGCCCCTTTCGCCTTGAGCTGGCGGAAGCTCTCCACCATCTGCGCCTCGGTCATGCCGTACTTGGCCTCGCTGGGCTTGTCCATCACCTGGAAGCCCTCCTTGCTCTCGCCCAGGCTGAACACGCCGCCCGGGTTATAGCGGCAGAACACCGTCTCCGGCACGCCGGCCACCCGCTCGAGGAAGCCGACCATCGTCGCGTCGTCCAGGTTGATATAGGCGCCCAGGTCGTAGGCCTTCTTCATGTCCTCGCTGGGGGTCTGGTTCGAGGAAAACATGATCTCGCTGCCCGCAAAGCCCACGGCCTCGCTCAGCATCAGCTCCGTCAGCGAGGAGCAGTCCACCCCGCAGCCCTCTTCCCGCAGGATCTGCAGGATGGTGGGGTTCGGCAAGGCCTTGACCGCGAAATACTCCTTGAAGCCCTTGTTCCAGCTGAAGGCCTCGTTGATGCGGCGCGCGTTCTCGCGTATGCCCTTCTCATCGTAGATGTGGAAGGGGGTGGGCACGTCGGGCAGGATCTCCTGCACCTGGGCTTCGGTCAAAAACGGTTTCTTTTCCATCATGATTCACGTCCCTCTCTTGTTCACGATTTATGCTTGAGCTGCTCCCGCACCGGGGTAAAGGTGGGGATCATCGCCTGCAGCTGGCGCACCACGCCCTCGTCGTTGTGCTCGGCGGCGTGGAACAGCGCCTGCAGCTGCTGGTAGAACTCGTCCAGCTTGATATCCCGCGGCGGCGCGACGAAGATCTTGTTGTGCTCGGTGCGGCGCATCTTGTCCTGCTCCTCGTCCATCATCAGCTCTTCGTACAGCTTTTCGCCGGGGCGCAGGCCCACGATCTTGATCTCCATGTTGACCCCCGGCTCGTAGCCGTAAAAACGGATCAGCTGGCGGGCCAGGTCGATGATCTTGACCGGCTCGCCCATATCCAACACGTAGATGCTGCCGCTTTCGGCCAGGGCGCCGGCCTGCAGCACCAGCTGCGCCGCCTCGGGGATGGTCATGAAATAGCGCTCGATGTTCGGGTCGGTCAGGGTGACGGGGCCGCCCTGCTTGATCTGCGCCTCGAACAAGGGGATGACGCTGCCGTGGCTTCCCAGCACGTTGCCGAAGCGCACGGCCACGCACTTCATCTTGGTGTGCTGCGCGAAGGTCTGGATCAGCATCTCGCACAGGCGCTTGGTGCAGCCCATGACGCTGGTGGGGTTGACGGCCTTGTCGGTGGACAGCTGCACCAGCCGCTCGACCCCGTGCTCGCTGGCGCTGGCCAGCAGGTTCTTGGTGCCCATGACGTTGTTCTTCACGGCCTCGGCCGGGCTGACCTCCATCAGGGGCACATGCTTATGGGCCGCGGCGTGGAACACCACCTGCGGGCGGTAGGTCTCGAACACTTCGTCCAGGCGCTTTTTGTCCCGGATGGAGCCCACTAGCACCTCGATGGGCGCGGCGCGGCCGTATTTGCGCTGCAATTCCATTTGCAGCTCATAGGCGCAGTTCTCGTAGATATCGAAGATGAGCAGCTTGGCCGGGCCGAAGCGCATCACCTGGCGGCACAGCTCGCTGCCGATGCTGCCGCCGCCGCCCGTCACCAGCACCACCTTGTCCTTCAAATAGCCGCTGATCTTCTCGGTGTCGAGGGTGACCTCGTCCCGCGAGAGGAAGTCCGCGGTGTTCAATTCGCGGAAGGCGTGGGCCGGCGCGCCGGCCGCCCCCACCGACTGCGGGTCGCTCAGCACCTGCACCTTGCAGTGGGTGGTCATGCACAGGTCGATGACATGGTTCAGCCGGCTGCCCCGCAGCGTGGGGATGGCGATGATGATGCCATAGATGTTGTAGCGGGCGCACAGCTCGGGGATATCCTCCAGCGTGCCCTTGACCGGCACGCCGTGGATGGTCTGGTTCAGTTTTTCGGGCGCGTCGTCCGCCACCACCACCGGGTGGCCGTAGGTCTTGTTGGACTTGCAGACGTTGATGGCCCAGGCCCCGGCCTCGCCCGCGCCGACGATCAACATGGGGCGGTTGGGGTCGTTGCTGGTCACGCCGCGCAGCGCGGCGCCCAGGGGGTGGTCCAGGAACATGCGCCACACCAGGCGTATGCCCCCCACGAAGAGCAGGATAAAGATGGCCGCGATGCAGTTGGCCGAATTGAACAGCACCCCGTGGACGAACAGCCGGTTGACGAAGTACACCGCCACCGTGGGCACGGCCACCATCACCGCCAGGCGGAACAGGTCGCGCTCGCCGGCGTATTTCCACAGGATGGTATACAGCCCGCCCACCAGGAAGGACAGCATATACAGCGCCGCGATCCAGGGCAGGTTCTCATACAGCAGGGCGAGATTGTGGGGCCACCAGACGTCCACGTCCGGCGCGCCGTCGGCGCGCAGCAGCAGCCCCAGGTAAAAGCTGAAGCAGACGAGCCACAGGTCGATGAGGAACAGCAGCCCCCGCCGCAGCAGGATCGCGCCCTTGCGCTTGGTTTCTTTTTTCAAGTTACGTCCTCTTATTCTCCGGCGGCACAGCGCCGTTTATTGCAGCCTGCGGGGCGGGCCCCGCAGGTACACATCCTATATTATACTCAGTTTCACAGCCGCTGTCCAGAATTTTCTGCTTTTCTTTGCATTCCCTCGCGGCTTTCGGGGCGGCAGGCGGCGCGCAGTTCGGCCCCGAGGCCCAGCGGCCAGCCCGCCGCCAGCCACGCCGCGCACATGCCCGCGCCCCCCGCGGCCACGGCCAGCAGCTGCGCGCCGCGCCCCGCCGCCAGCGCCCCGGCCAGCGCCTGCCGCAGCCAGCAGCCCGCCAGTGCCGCCATACAGGCCGCCAGTGCGGGCCCGGCCACCCAGCCGGCCCAGTCGGGCTGCAGCCGTGCCGACGCAAGCAGCCGGCGCGTGTTCGCCATACAGGTAAACAGCCCCGACGCGATCATCACGAAGAGGAAGCCCAGCATCCCCCACCGCGGCAGCAGCAGCGCCACCCCCGCGATGCGCAGGATCGAATCCCACACGCTGTAGCGGAAGGCGGCCTTCTGCTCCCCCATGCCCTTCATCGCGCCGTCCACCATGCTCTCGAGGTAGAGCAGCGGCATGGCCGGGGCCAGCACCTCGAGGTAGGCCCCCGCTTCGGCGCTGCCGTAGAGGGCTGCCGCCAGCGGCCGCCCCCAGACCCAGAACAGCGCCCCCGCCAGCGCCGAGACGTACATGGTCAGCCGCAGCATGCGGCCCAGCAGCGTCTCCAGCCGGCGGCGGTCGGCCCGCAGGTGGGCCCGGGCGATCTCCGGCATCAGCAGCACGCCCAGGCTGCCCAGCAGCCCGAAGGGGAAGTTGACCAGCTGCAGCGCCATGCCTTTCAGCGCGCCGTACTGGGCCACCGCCGCGGCCCGCTGCCCGAGGTAGACCGTCAGGCAGGCGGGCACCAGCATATTTTCGGCGGTGTGCAGCGCGCTGGCCACGCACCGGCCGCCGCCCACCGGCCACAATATCTCCCACAGGCGCTTCGCGGCGTCGGGCGGGGCCTCGGCCCTGTCGTGCCCGAAGGCGCGGGGCGCCTCCCGCCGGCAAAACGCCGCCATCAGCACCGCCGACAGCGCCTCGCTGGCCGCCGTCGCGCCCAGCACCACAGCGCAGCGTGCGCCCACGTCCCGGCCCGCCGTCAGCTGCAGCGCCGTCGCCATCACC
>CALXGZ010000105.1 GCA_944387975.1 uncultured Faecalibacterium sp. | reverse complement strand
ACGATGGCGTCGGCCTGCGGGTCGTCGAAGCCGAACTTCTCCATGATGGCGGCCTTGGCCTCGGCCATGCCGCCCTTGCAGGCGCGGATGGTGGCGATCAGCTCGTCCACGATGTCGGTGGCCTTTTTCAGGCCCTCGAGGATATGGGCGCGCTCCTGCGCCTTTTTCAGGTCGTAGTTGGTACGCCGGCGGATCACCTCGTCCTGGAACTCCACGTACTTGGCGATCATCTGCTTGAGCGTCAGCACGCGGGGCACCTTGTGGTCGATGGCGATCATGATGACGCCGACGGTGTCCTGCAGCTGGGTATAGCGGTACAGCTGGTTCAGCACCACCTGGGGGTTGGCGTCGCGGCGCAGCCCGATGACGATGCGCATGCCCTTGCGGTTGGTCTCGTCGTTCAGGTCGCTGATGCCGTCCACGCGCTTGTCCTTGACCAGCTCGGCGATGCTCTCGATCAGGCGGGCCTTGTTGACCATATAGGGGATCTCGGTCACCACGATCTGAAAGCGGCCGTTCTTCTTTTCCTCGATGACGGCGCGGCCGCGCAGGGTGATCTTGCCGCGGCCGGTGGCGTAGGCGGCGCGGATGCCGCTGCGCCCCATGATGATGCCCGCGGTGGGGAAGTCGGGCCCCTTGATGTGCTCCATCAGGCCGGGCAGGTCGATGTCGGGGTTATCGATGTAGGCGATGCAGCCGTCGATCACCTCGCCCAGGTTGTGGGGCGGGATATTCGTAGCCATGCCCACCGCGATGCCCTGGCTGCCGTTGACCAGCAGATTGGGGAAGCGGCAGGGCAGCACCTGCGGCTCCTTCTTGGTGTCGTCATAGTTGGGGTCCCAGTCGACGGTGTCGCGGTCGATGTCGGTCAGCATCTCCACGGCCATGCGGCTCATGCGGGCCTCGGTGTAACGGTAGGCGGCGGGGGGGTCGCCGTCCACGGAGCCGAAGTTGCCCTGGCCGTCCACCAGGGGGTAGCGCATCGAAAAGTCCTGCGCCAGGCGCACCATCGCGTCATAGACCGAGGCGTCGCCGTGCGGGTGGTACGAGCCCAGCACCGCGCCCACCGTATCGGCGGACTTGCGGTAGGGGTGGCTGGGGTCGTTGCCGCGCTCGTGCATGGTGAACAGGATGCGCCGGTGCACCGGCTTGAGGCCGTCGCGCACGTCGGGCAGCGCGCGGGAGACGATGACCGACATCGAGTAATCCAGAAAGGCGGTCTCGATCTCTTTCTTGACGTCACGGACGATCTTCTTCGTCCCGGTGCCGGGTATCATCACGTAATCTTCTTCCATAGTTCCTCCAATGATCTGTCAGCCTGGGGCCGCCGCTCAGACGTCAAGCTTCGCGTACTGGGCGTTGTTCTCGATAAAGCGGCGGCGGGGCTCCACCTGGTCGCCCATCAGGATGGTAAAGGCCTCGTCGGCCTTCTCGGCGTCCTCGATGGTGATCTGCACGATCACGCGGTTGTCGGGGTTCATGGTGGTCTCCCAGAGCTGTTCGGGGTTCATCTCGCCCAGGCCCTTGTAGCGGTTCACCTTCGCGCCCGGCATCTCCTGGGTCAGGGCGGCCATTTCGCGCTCGTTGTAGGCGTACTTGACGGTGTTGCCCTTCTGCACGCGGAACAGCGGCGGCTGGGCCACATACACGTGCCCCTGCTCGATCAGCGGCCGCATGTAGCGGAAAAAGAAGGTCAGCATCAGCGTGCAGATGTGGGAGCCGTCCACGTCCGCATCGGCCATGATGAACACTTTGTCGTAGCGCAGCTTCGAGATATCGAATTCTTCGCCGATGCCGCAGCCCAAAGCCAGCACCACGGGCATCAGCTTGTCGTTGCCGTAGATCTTGTCGGCGCGGGCCTTTTCCACGTTCAGCATCTTGCCCCACAGCGGCAAAATGGCCTGGATGGCCGAGTCGCGCCCCATCTTGGCCGAGCCGCCGGCCGAGTCGCCCTCGACGATGAAGATCTCGGTCTTCGAGGGGTCGTTCTCGCGGCAGTCGGCCAGCTTGCCGGGCATGCGGCTGTTTTCCAGCACGCTCTTGCGGCGCACCAGCTCGCGGGCCTTTTTGGCGGCGGCGCGGGCCCGGGCCGCCTGGGTGGCCTTTTCAAAGATGGACTTGGCGACGGCGGGGTTCTCCTCAAAGAATTCGGTCAGGCGGGTGTACACCATGTTCGACACCAGGGTGCGCACCTCGGTGTTGCCCAGCTTGGCCTTGGTCTGGCCCTCGAACTCCGCCTCCTGCAGCTTGACCGAGATGACGCAGATCAGCCCCTCGCGCACGTCCGCGCCGGACAGGTTCTCGTCCTTTTCCTTCAGCAGGCCGTGGCTGCGGCCGTAATCGTTGAACACGCGCGTCAGGCTGGCGCGCAGGCCCTCCTCGTGGGTGCCGCCGTCGGGGGTGTTCACGTTGTTGGCAAAGCTCAGCACCAGCTCGTTGTAGCTGGTGTTGTACTGCATGGCGATCTCCGCCTCGGCCCGGTCGCTCTTGCCCGCGAGGTAGATCACGTTCGGGTGCAGCACCTCCAGGTTGCGCTTCTCGTTCAGGTAGGTGACGAAGCTGCGGATGCCGCCCTCGTAGCACATGACCTCCTGCCGGTAGCAGGGCGCGCCCTCCTGCCCGTCCTCAAGGATGGGGGTGTAGAGCTCCCGCTCGTCGGTCAGGGTGATCTTCAGGCCCGCGTTGAGGAAACTCTCCTCCCGCAGGCGCTTTTCCAGCGTGTCGAAGTCGAACACGGTGGTCTCCTTGAACATCTCCGGGTCGGGCTTGAAGGTCACGCGCGTGCCGGTCGCGCCCTCGGGCGCGGGGCCCACCTCGTGCAGGGGGCCGTCGGGGTCGCCGCGGCGGAAGGTCTGCTCGTACTCCTTGCCGTCCCGGCGCACCCGGACGGTCAGCCACTCCGAGCAGGCGTTGACCACCGACGCGCCGACGCCGTGCAGGCCGCCCGACACCTTGTAGCCGGAGTTTTCGCCGCCGAACTTGCCGCCCGCGTGCAGGATGGTAAAGACCACCGTCACCGCCGGCAGGCCCGTGTCGGGCTGCACGCCCACCGGGATGCCGCGGCCGTTGTCGGTGACCTCGATGATATCGCCCTTTTTGATCTTGACCTCGATGTGGTCGCAGTAGCCGGCCAGCGCCTCGTCGATGGAGTTATCCACGATCTCATAGACCAGGTGGTGCAGGCCGCGCTCGCCCGTCGAGCCGATATACATGCCCGGGCGCTTGCGCACCGCCTCCAGCCCTTTGAGGACCTGGATCTCGCTGCCGCCGTACTCGTGGTCGGTGGCGGTATCCTTGCTGGTGATGATATCCTCAGCCATTGTATCTCTCCCTCTTATTCCAGTTTCGTTGCTTCTGTTACCTAACTATTTTATCGCAAATGCGTCGTTATTTCAAGTAAAATACCCATATTTTCACTCTTTTTGCGCCTCGGTGGCGGGCAGGGGCTGCTCGGCGCGGCGGCGCAGCGCGGCGCTGGACAGCTCCGACAGGTACACTGTCTCCACGGGGCTGTCCGCCAGCACATAGCTCTGGGGCAGCTCGTCCGACAGGCTGACCACCGCCCCATTTTTCTGGGCATAGGCCAAAAAGTCCCGCCCCCGCGGCGAGACCGTCGTCGTCTCCAGGTTGAAAATACCGATGATATCCCGCGTATTCAGCACATAATCGCGGCCCAGATGCCAGTACATCGCTGCTCCTTTATTTTGCTATTTCGCTACAGCTGTGTCAGGGCGCCGCCGTCCATCCGGCAGATCACCCCGTCGGTGTGCAGCAGCGCCGCGTCGTCGCAGCTGGTGACGAAGGTCTGGCGCTCCCGCATGCGGGTCAGCAGGTAGGCCCGCCGGCCCTCGTCCAGCTCGCTCAGCACGTCGTCCAGCAGCAGCACGGGCCGCTCGCCGGTGATGCGCGCGGAGGCGTCGGCCTCGGCCATTTTCAGGCTGAGCACGGCGCTGCGCTGCTGGCCCTGGCTGGCAAAGCTGCGGGCGGCCTGGCCGTCCAGCGTGAACAGGATGTCCTCCCGGTGGGGGCCGCACAGGCTCTGGCCGGCGCGCACCTCTTCGGCGCGGCGCTCTTCCAGCAGCGCGGCAAAGCCCCCGGGCTCGAACTGCGCCTCATAGCGCAGCTCCAGCCGCTCGGCCCCGCGGGACAGCTCCCGGTAATTTTCGGCCGCCATCGGCGCCAGCAGGTCAAGGTAAACCCGCCGCCGCGCCTGGATATCCTCGCCGCAGCCGGCCAGCTCCTCGTTCAGCGCGTCCAGCAGGTCCAGCTTTTCTCGCAGGGGGCGTTCCGCCCCGGTGGGGGAGCGGCGCAGCAGGCTGTTCTTCTGCTGTAAGATGCGCACATAGCGCCGGTACAGCGCCAGGTACCCCGGGTACAGCTGGCACAGCGCCGCATCCAAAAAGCGCCTGCGCCCGTCGGGCGCGCCCTTCACCAGGCTCAAATGCCCGGGGTCGAACACCACCGCCGGGAAGCTGCCCGCCAAACTGGAGGCCCGCTTCGGGGGCGCGCCGTTGTACACCGCATAGCGCCCCGGCCGCCCGGGCGCGCCTATGGTCAGGCGCACTTCGTTCTCCTTGCCGTTGGACGCGGCCGTCACCGCCTCCAGCGCGGCGAATTCGGCCCCGCGCTGCACCAGCTCCGCGTCCTTGCCGCCGCGGAAGCTCTTGCCCCCGGTCAGCAGCCAGACGGCCTCCAGCAGATTCGTCTTGCCCTGGCCGTTGTTGCCGCAGATGACGGTCAGCTCCGGCCCGGGGCGCAGCGTGGCCGCCTCGATGTTGCGGTAATGCGCAAGCGTCAGTGAAGCCAAACGCATCCGTCACTGCCCCTCGGCGATGTGCACGGCCCGGCCGTCCAGCTCGACGGTGTCCCCGGGGACGCACTTTTTGCCCCGCATCGTGCACACCTCGCCGTTCAGCTTCACGTCGCCGGCCTGCACCCGCTCTTTCGCTTCGCCGCCCGTCTCGCACAGGCCCGCGAATTTCAGCAGGGCGTCCAGCTTGATATAGGCGGTATGGATCACGACTCGTTCCATTCCTCATCGCCTCCTCAGTCGTTGCGGAACCGCACCGGCAGCACCAGGTAGAGGAAGTCCTCGCCCTCGGCCGGCAGGATCTTGACCGGGCTCAGCGGCCCGCTCAGCTGGATCTTGACCTGCTCGCAGCGGGCGTTGCGCAGCGCGTCCAGCAGGTAGCGGTTGTTGAAGCCGATCTCCACCTCGTCGCCCTCGCAGGCCGCGGCGAACTCGTCCACCACGCGGCCCAGGCTGGTCTGGCAGCGCACGATGACTTTACCCTCTGTAAAGGTGATGCGCAGGGGATTTTTTAAACGCTCTGTAATAATCAGCGAGGCGCGCTCGATCGTCTCGATGAAGTCCTTGGTGTCCAGGGTCACCTGCGTGCGCCAGCCCTCGGGGATAACGTTCCTGTAGTTCAAAAATTCGCCCTCGATCAGGCGGCTCATGATGATGTAGCCCGCGGTGCGGATCACGATGTAGCGACGGTTTGCGCCGATGTGCACGTCGGCCTCGTCGTCGTTGGCCAAAAGGCGCAGCACCTCGTTCATGGTCTTGCCCGGCACGATGATGCGGATATCCTTATTGGCCTGCACACTGCGCTCGACGATGGCCAGGCGGAAGCCGTCCAGCGCCACCACCGTCAGCAGGTCGGGCTGGATCTCGAACAGTTCGCCGGTGTGGGCGGGGCGCTTTTCGTCCTGGCTGACCGCATACAGCGTGCGTTCGATCATTTCGCGGAAGACGCCGGTCTTCATG
Source organism: uncultured Faecalibacterium sp. (assembly GCA_944387975.1). GTDB lineage: Bacteria > Bacillota > Clostridia > Oscillospirales > Ruminococcaceae > Faecalibacterium. The sequence goes on along the minus strand of CALXGZ010000105.1, from coordinate 2,543 downwards.
GTCAGGGTGTCCTCCGCGCCGGTGTTCGGCAGCTGGGGGAAGTCCGACGCGGGCATGCTTTGGATCTCGAACTGCGCGACGCCGCCCTGGATGGTGGTCTTGCCGTTATCCGCCACCGCGATGCTGATCTGCCCGGCCGGCATGCGGCGGACCATATCATTCAACAGCTTGGCGTTCAAAACGATGTCGCCGGCCTCCTGCACGTTGGCCTCGATGGTGGTGACGATGCCCAGCTCCATGTCATAACCGGTGAGCGTCAGGCTGAAGCCCTCGGCTTTCAGCAGGATGCCCTCCAGCGCCGGCGTGGTGGAGCGCGGGGTCACGGCGCGGGAGACGCCGTCGATGGCGGCGCTCAGAAGGGTCTTGTCACAGATGATCTTCAATGTTGTTTCTCCCTTTTTGCTTTTCTATTTGCTTTTATGGGCTTTGCCGCCCTTTTGCTTTGCGATGGAAAGGCGGCCCTGCGGTCCGTCTCTATATGATACTTGTTGCAGTAAACGTAGTAGGGGCCGGGGAGAGTGTGGAAAACTCGGATTTTCCTTTTCCCGACAGGGCTTTTCGTTTTCCACCTGTCTGTGGAGCTTTCGTGGACAGTTTGTGGAAAGGCGGTTGGAGCCATTTCTTTCCACGTGGGCTGTGGAAAAGAAAAGTTGAATGTTGAAAACTCGGTGTAAAAAGTGGATAACTTCTCCGCCCTCAGGCCTTCACGTTTTTGATGATGTCGTCGACGGTCTCTCGCAGGTGCTGGTCGTTCTTCATATCGCGCTCCATCGTCTTCAGCGAGTAGACGATGGTGGAGTGGTCGCGGCCCGAAAATTCGCGCCCGATGTCCTCCATGCTCATGCCGGTCACCTCGCGCAGGATGTAGATGGCCACCCGCCGCGCGCTGGCGATGCCGGCGTTGCGCTTGGTGCCGCGTATATCGCTGACCGACACGTTGAAGGTGCGCGAAACCTCCCCGATGATCTTCTCCACCGTCACCGGGATGGGCTGCGTCTCGTTCAAAATATCCTTGATGGCGTTCTGCGCCACCGAGATCACCGGCTGGATGCCCTCCAGCATATAGTAGGCGTTCAGCTTTTTCACCGCGCCTTCCAGCTGGCGGATGTTGTTTTTCAGGTGGTTGGCGATGAACTCGGCCACGTTCTCGGGCAGGTCCAGGTGCAGCAGCTCCGCCTTGCGCTTGACGATGGCCACCCGGGTCTCAAAATCCGGCGGCTGCACGTCGGCGGTCAGGCCCCACTCAAAGCGGGTGCGCAGCCGTTCCTCCAGGCTCTTGATCTCCTTGGCCGGCCGGTCCGACGCGATGACGATCTGCTTGTGGGCGTCGTGCAGGGAGTTGAAGGTGTGGAAGAACTCCTCCTGCGTCGACTCCTTGCCGGCGATGAACTGGATATCGTCCACCAGCAGCAGGTCCGCCACCCGGTACTTGGCGCGGAAGTCCTCGGTGCTGCCGGCGCGGATGGCCGCGATCAGCTCGTTGGTGAACTGCTCGCACGTGACGTACATGATGACGAAATCCGGGTGGGTCCGCTTGATCTCGATCTGGATGGCCGTCAGCAGATGCGTCTTGCCCAGGCCCGACCCGCCGTAGATGAACAGCGGGTTATACGCCCCCGAGGGGTTCGCGGCCACGGCCTGCGCCGCCGCAAAGGCGAACTGGTTGGACGGGCCCTTGATAAAATTTTCGAAGGTGAATTCATAATTGCCCTGCGGGCTGGCTGGGTTCAGGTCGTACTGCTGCGCCAGCACCACTTCATGGGGCGGGGTGCTGGGCACCACCAGCTGAATGTCCACGTCAAAGCCAAGGACAGACTTGAACGCTTCTTTCAGCAGCCCCAGGTACCGGTCCGACACGATCTTGCAGATAAAATCGTTGCGTACCGACAGGGTGATATGGCTCGAGTCCTCAAAGCTGACCGGCTCCAGCCCGTCGATGTAAAGGTTATAGGTGGGCTCTGCCATCTGTCCTTTGCAGTAAAGCTGGGCGGCCTCTAATACGTCCTTGAAAGAATCCATAAAACATCCACTCCATTGAAGTTTTCAACATAGGTACCGATACGTTGCCAGTATATCACAAAATGGCGCAAACGTCCAGAATCCGGCCCCTATTTATATAATGTAATCAGTATGGGCCGCCGCCGCGCGCTTCATGCGCTGTATCGATGTTGTGTCCGCCGCCGCCCTTACCCCCAAAATATTGTGTCCGGGGCTGTTTTCCACCGCCAAAGGTGAAAATGTTGAAAAACTTTGCACAGAAAATTTTTGCAGGAAAGCGAAAAAATGCTTGACAGAAGGTAAATCTATGCGATATACTATTAAATCGCAAGCCTGTCCCCTCCGTCCCCGCTGTGCCGGGGCGTATCACAGGGGCGCAAGACCGACATCCAGGACCCCGCACCCCGGGGGCAAGACTTTTTAGGAGGAACCTACTATGAAGAGAACTTTCCAGCCCAAGAAGCGCCAGCGCAAGCAGGTCCACGGCTTTCTGACCCGTATGAGCACCAAGAACGGCCGCAAGGTCATCAATGCCCGCCGTGCCA
>CALXGZ010000104.1 GCA_944387975.1 uncultured Faecalibacterium sp. | reverse complement strand
TGGCCCTGGAGATCCAGCCCGAGGCCAGCGCCCTGCTGGCGGCGGCCGCCGCCGACCAGGGCATCGGGCATATACGTCCGGTCTGCGCCGACCTGCGCAGCTGGACGCCCCCGCCGGAGCAGGCCGGCCGCTACGGCCTGGCCGCCTGCAACCCGCCCTACTTCGCCGCCGGGCCCCAAAGCCACGACCCCGCCCGGGCCGCCGCCCGGCACGAGGGCTGCTGTACCCTGGCCGACGTGTGCGCCTGCGCCTTCCGCCTGCTGCGGGACGGCGGCAGGCTGGCCCTGTGCCACCGCCCCGAGCGCCTGGCCGAGGTGCTGGCCACCATGCGCGAAAGCCGCTTGGAGCCCAAGCGCCTGGCCTTTGTGCGCAGCAGGGCGGGGGCCGCGCCCTGGCTGTTCCTGGTGGAAGGGCAGAAGAACCGCCGCACCGGCCTGCGGCTCGAGCCGGATATCCTGTCAGGCGGCGGGGCCGCCCTCTACGGGCCGGAACACCAGGCTTAGATTTAACCAAACGGACAGGAGGGACTGTATGCCCGGAACGCTGTATATCGTCGCCACCCCCATCGGCAACCTCGAGGACCTGACCCCCCGCGCCGCCGCGGCTTTCGGGGCGGCGGATTTCGTCGCCGCCGAGGACACTCGCGTCACGATGCGCCTGCTGAACCATCTGGGCCTGAAAAAGCCCATGGTCAGCTACCACGAGCACGCCCTGGGCCGGGGCGAGGGCATCCTCCGCCGCATCGAGGCGGGCGAGAGCTGCGCTTTGTGCTCCGACGCGGGCATGCCCTGCATCTCCGACCCCGGGGCGGTCATCGTGCGGGACGCGCTGGCCCGCGGCATCCCGGTCACGCCGGTGCCGGGGGCCTCGGCCTGCGTCACCGCTCTGGCGGTCTCCGGGCAGGACACCGCGCGCTGGGTCTTCGAGGGCTTTCTGCCCGCGGAGCGCCGGCTGCGCCGCAAGCGCCTGGCCGCTTTGGCGGGCGAGATGCGCACCGTGATCTTTTACGAGGCGCCCCACCGGCTGCGGGCCACGCTGGACGAGCTGGCCGCGGCCTTCGGCGGCGGGCGCAGCGTCACGCTCTGCCGCGAGCTGACCAAGCTGCACGAAGAGATCTGGAAGACCACCCTCGCCGAAGCCGCCGCCCATTACGCCGAAGCCGAGCCCCGGGGCGAGTACGTCCTGGTCATGGCCGGCGCGCCCGAGCCGGGCCCCGAGGACGCCCCCAGCCCCGAAGAGACCGCCGCCCGCGCCCTGGCCCTGATGCGCGAGGAGGGCCTGGCCCCTTCGGCCGCCGCCAAGGCCGCGGCCCAGGGCACCCCCTACGGCAAAAGCGAGATCTATAAGCTGCTGCTGGCCCTACAGGCGGACGGCGCAGAATAAAGGAGCATCATCTGTATGACAAAGCTTTTGATCCTGAGCGACAGCCACGGCAGCGCCCAGGCGGTGCGCCGCATCCTGAAAACGGAAAAGGATGCCGACGCCGTCATCTTTCTGGGCGACGGCCTGCACGATCTGGAGCAGGCCCTGACCGAGGCCCCCAAGACGCGGGTCTACTCCGTCGCCGGGAACTGCGATTTCGGCGCGCTGGAGCCGCTGGACGGCCTGGCCGCCTTCGACAGCGTGGTCATTTTCTATACCCACGGGCATATGTACGGCGTCAAGTACGACCTGGACACCCTGGCCGAGGCCGCCGCGGCCCGCGGGGCGGAGGTCGCCCTCTTCGGGCACACCCACATCCCGCTGGAGGAGCAGCGCGGGACGGTGCTGCTGTTCAACCCCGGCTCCTGCGGGCGCTGCTACCTGGGCCCCGATACCTACGGCGTCCTGACCCTGGCCGGCGGCCGGGTGCTGCGCGCCGAGCACAGGGAGGTGCCCAAGCGTTGAGCCTGAACGAAGTCCGCCGCCTGCCCGCCTGCGGCAGCACCAACAGCTACGCCAAGGCCCACATCGAGGAGTTCGGCCCGGTGGCCGCGGTCTACACCACCGACCAGACCGAGGGCCGGGGCCGGCTGGGCCGCCGCTGGGTCAACGCGGCGGGGCAGGCGCTGTACTATACCGCCATCCTCAAGGTGCCGATGGTCCAGCCGGGCGCGCTGCCCCTCTTCGCCAGCCTGGCCGTGCGCGAGCAGCTGCGCCTGCGCTACGGGGTCGACTGCGCCATCAAGTGGCCCAACGACCTGCTGCTGGGCGGCAAAAAGCTGGCCGGCATCCTGTGCGAGGCGGTCAACTACGGCGCCGGCGGCGAGGGCCGGGCCTACCTGTGCGGCGTGGGCCTGAACCTGGCCCAGCCCCAGAGCTATTTCGACAAAGCCGGCCTGCCCTACGGCACCTCGCTGGCGCTGCAGGGGGCGAAGGTCGACCTGGACGCCGACCCCGCCTGGCTGGCCGAGGGCCTGACCGACTTCGGCTTTGACCGGGCGCTGTACACCTTCGGGCCCGAGGGCTTCGCCCCGTACCGCGCGGCCTATACCGCGGCCTGCGTCAACCTGGGCCGCCGGGTCAGCTTCGCGCAGGCGGGCGGCGTGGGCGAAGGCGTCGCCGCCGCCATCGACGAAGAGGGCCGCCTCGTCGTCCGCACCGGCGGCGGGGAAGAGCGCGTCTTTACCGGCGAAGTGTCGGTCAGCGGCATTTACGGCCACGTATAAAAAGCCCCTGCCTTTCCGTTCGGGAAAAGCAGGGACTTTCTCTTATCGCGTCATCTTCTGCGCCGGACGCGCCTTTTGCGCCGGAACAGCCCCGGCCCGCCGCCGGTCAGCACCGTGAACAGCGCCAGCGCCAGCAGGATGCCCAGCAGCGCCGGCAGCAGCAGCAAGGTCGCCACGCCGTCGGTGGTAAAGTCGGATACATACTCCCGGTGGGTGACCAGGTCCACCGTGCCCACCTCGTAGCCGTCCAGCCAGACGGTGGCGCTGCCCACGACCTGGCCGTTCTGGACGGTGGCGCGGACGCTCTCGGGCAGGTCGAAGGTGAAGGTCACCGCGTCGTCGGGGTGGCCGTAGCCGCTGACGGGCTGCGCGGCGTAGAGCTCCGCCGCCGCCTCGCCGCGGCACTGGGTCAGGGGCACGGTGGCCAGCATCGTCCCGGTATCCACCAGCTGCCGCTCGCCGAAGGTGGCGAAGACCCAGTCCAGCAGCTCGGCGCACTCGCGGTAGATGTTGTCCATATCCGAGCCCAGCACCACCAGGCCGTAGGTATGGCCGCCGCGCTCGGCAAAGGTGACGAAGCACCGCCCCGCCAGCGTGGTGAAGCCCGTCTTCATGCCGCGGATGTAGTCGCGGTAATAGGGGGCCTCCGGGTCGAGCATCAGGTTGGTGGTGCGGATCTCGCGCTCGGCGGTGTGCAGGTTCGTGGCCGGCAGGGTATAGCTGACCGTCTGGGCGATCTCCATGTACTGGGGCTGGGCGTAGCAGGCCGCGGCGATCTTAGCCAGGTCCCGGGCGGTGGACACGTTGCCGTAATCATACAGCCCGTGCACGCAGCTGAAATTGGTGTCGGTGCAGCCCAGCTCGGCGGCGCGCTGGTTCATCCGGGCCACAAAGGCCGTCAGGTCGCCGCCCGACGCGTCGCTGGCCACGGCGCTGGCCGCGTCATTGCCGCTGGCCACGATCACGCCGTACAGCAGGTCGATGCGGCGCACCGTCTCGCCGATGCGCAGCCCGATGGTGGAGCCGTTGGCGTTCTGGATATCGGTAAACTCCTGCGTCAGGCCGGTGGGCACCGTGACGGCCTGCTGCAGGTCCAGCCCGCTCTCGAGATAGAGCAGGGCCGTCATCATCTTGGTCAGGCTGGCCACATAGCGGGGCTGGTCGGCGTTCTGCTCCAAAATGGTCTTGCCCGTGTCAAGGTCGAAGAGGTAGACCGACTCGTCGGGGTAGGTGGTCGCCAGCGGCATGGGGTAAGCCGCCAGACCCGGCAGCGCCAGGCAGACGGCCAGCGCCAGCGCAAGGGCCAGCGCCGCGGCCCGGCGCAGCGCCGGGCGGAAAAGATGATTCATAACCTAGCCTCCTTTGGAGCAGCGCAAACGCGCGCCTTTATACTTTAAGATACCACAAAACAGGCAAAAGAGAAAGGTGGTTTTTGACAATGTTCGTTACAGTCTGCGGCAAAACGCCCCGGGACGAGGGCGCGGCCTTCGTGGCCGAAAGCGCCGTCGTGGCGGGGGACGTCACGCTCAAGCCCGGCAGCACCGTCTGGTACGGCGCGGTCGTCCGCGGGGACGAGGGGCCCATCACCATAGGCGAAAACGCCAACGTGCAGGACAACGCCGTCCTGCACTGCGACCCCGGCCATCACGTCGTCCTGGGGCGGAATGTGACGGTGGGCCACGGGGCCATCGTCCACGGGGCCGAGGTGGGGGAGGGCAGCCTGATCGGCATGCACGCCACCCTGCTGAACGGCTGCAAGGTGGGCAGGCACTGCGTTATCGGGGCCGGGGCGCTGGTGCCCGAGGGCAAAACGATCCCCGACGGCACGGTGGCCGTGGGCGTGCCCGCGCGCGCCGTCAGGGACGCCAGCGCCGCCCAAACCACCGCCTGCGAAACCAACGCCATTGCTTATGTTAACTTAGGTCATGCGCACGCCGCAGCCGCCTGTTCCAAAAGCGCGAAAAGTGAGTAATGATGCGGGTTTTTGGCGCTTTGTGACGGGGCCGTTTTGGGCCGCGGCGCTTTTTACAGTTTCTTCACAGGTTTGTAACCAATTACACGCAAAGAGTGGGTATACTACAATCACAAGCCAGCGGGGCCGCAACCGCTGACTTGCACATGATTCCTCCTCACACCCAAAGTAATACCCCAACACAGGACCCTCGTCCGGGCGTACCGCAAGCGCCCGGGCGGGGGTTCTGCGTTTTACAGGCTCGCGCCCAGCACCTGCAATACGATC
>CALXGZ010000103.1 GCA_944387975.1 uncultured Faecalibacterium sp. | reverse complement strand
AGGCGCGGTAATCGCGGAAGGCGATCTGGATGCCGTACATCGGGATGTACTTGTAGATGAAGGTCAGCACGATGGGCAACAGCAGCAGCGCGTAGAGCTGCCAGTGCTCCGCCATGCGCCGCCCCAGTCCCTTGCGGTGCTGGACGACGGCGGCTTTCGCTTGTACGTTGGAACTCATGATGTTCCCTCACTTCCTTTCAAAGAGTCAAAACACATGGATGGCGGATGGCTGCTTCCCCCCTCTCCTTTTTGCGGGACCGCACCCCGGCGCTTGCCGCCGCGCCGGAAGGCCCATTTGCGTGTAACGTTTCATATCCTTTGGTTTGAAAAGCCCCCGTCAGGGTGAAGGCGGGGGACCGGGCCGCATGTGTGAAACGTTACATATTCGTTGTGCCTTTATGATATCCCAGAATTTTTCTGTTGTCAAGGACTTTTTGTGTGAAAAATGCACTTTTACAGTTTGCACAAAGTGCAGGCGCTCCATTTGTGCGCATTCACAGAAAAGAACGTTTCACGCCGCATTTCATGAAAAAGAGCTTTACTTTTCACGCCGCGACTGCTATAATCAAAACCGTAAAGAGGCGCCCAGGCGCACAGGACGGCCCCGCGGGGCCTTTCTTTTCATAAATTACATGAAACGTTCCACGCTCGGGCCGCCTCTTCTATCCTTGATCTGAAAAGGAGCAGCATCCCATGACCAGAAAATCGACCGCCGCCCCCACCATGAAGGACGTCGCCGCCGAGGCCGGCGTGGCCCTCGGCACCGTATCGAAGGTGTTCAACAACATCCCCGTGGGGGAGGAATACCGCGCCCGCGTCCTGGACGCCGCCCGCAAGCTGGGCTATCAGGTGAACAGCTACGCCCGCGGCCTCAAGACCAACAAGACCAGCACCGCCGCCCTGGTCTGGCCCACCCTGTGGCACCCCTTCTTCGCCTCGCTGGCCGACGCCATCGTCGGCTGCCTGATGAAGCGGGGCTACCGCACCATCGTCACCATCACCAACTACGACAGCACCGCCGAGCAGCAGTGCATTGATCTGGTACGCCAGAACAAGGTGGACGGCATCATCGCCCTGACCTATAACCCCGACCTCGATGTCGGCCCCGACCTGCCCTTCGTCAGCATTGACCGGCATTTCAAAGCCGGGGTGCCCTGCGTGGCGTCCGATAACTTCAGCGGCGGGCAGCTCGCGGCGGCCAAACTGATCGAGCTGGGGTGCCGCAGGCTGCTGTTTTTGCGGCGGGGGTCGGGCGTCGCAGGCGAGGCCGACAAGCGCCGGATGGGCTTTGAGGCGGCCTGCCGGGAGAAGGAGGTGCCCTTCGCCTCTCTGTTTCTGCTGGATGAGGCGGGGTTTGCGCCGTTCGATGCGTTTCTGGCCAGCCACACCCACGGCGGCGTCTTTGACTACGACGGCATCTTCTGCAACACCGACCGCCTGTGCTATGAGATCCAGAAACGGCTGGAAGGGCTGGGCATCCATGTCCCCGCCGACGTCCAAATGATCGGCTACGACGGCATCCGCAAGTTTGACTCGGACGAGCTGTTCTGCTCCACCATCATCCAGCCGGTGGACCAGATGGCCCAGACCGCGGTCGACCTGCTGCTGGACGACGACCGCTCCAGCCTGCCGGCCCTGATCTGTCTGCCGGTGCGCTACCAGCCCGGCGGCACCACCCGCGACAGCGTCTAAAAGGAGGCGCGCCCCATGCTGAAACAACACCGCAATCTGCTTTACCTGCTCTGCCCCTTCCTGCTGATCCTGGCGCTGATCGCGGGGTGGAATGCGCTGGACTTTGCCCAGTACCCCGACCAGGCCGCCGACGGCGCCGCGTGGGACAAAAGCTGGGAGATGATGGCCAAGGCCGTCGGCATCGAGCCGCCCGGCCACGGCCTGACCCTGCTGGCCAACAACTCGGTCCTTGCCGGGGAGGACACCTACTACGCCGCCTGGACTGTAGGCGAACCGGTCCAATACACCAACGTCGACGGCGACGAGGTGGACCTCTACCCTGCCCAGCTCTACCTCCTGCTCTACGGCTGCGCGGACGAAACCGCCGCCGAAGAGGCCTGCGCCGATTTCCTTGCGCGGGAAAAGGAGACCTACACCGTCCAGGACGAGCGGACCGAGACCCACAACGCCCAGGACTACACCGTCCTCGACTACACCGGCGGCTCGGCCGACAACCCCTACGACCGGGGCAGTTCGGCCTTCGCGGTGCGGGGGAACTACGTTCTGGTGGCCGAGCTGCTGGCGCAGGACAGCTTTGACGGCGACCTGCCGCAGATACTGGCCGATTTTCTGGACGGCGTCCACTACGACGCCGCATTGTAAAGGAGGAAGGAACGATGGGCCTCTTTTTTGCCGACGACAGCTATGACGAGAGCCGCCGGATGACGGGCTTCGCCCGCTACAAGCAGCTGATGTCCTTTTACGCGGGGCGGTGGGTCAAGCTCAACCTGCTGGCGGCGCTGGGGGCGCTGCCCCTCGCGGCGGGCATCGCCTTTTCCATCCTGGCCTCCAGCGTGGTGGTGCTGCTGCCGGCCAGCCTCATCGGCGGGGCCGTCTTCGGGCCCTTCCTGGCTGCCCTCTATGACAGCATCTTCCGCGGCCTGCGGGACGCCCCCGGCTTCTGGCGGGATCACTGGCGGCGCAGCTGGCGGCAGAACGCCAAAGCCAGCCTCGCGCCCGGCGCGCTGCTGGGCCTGCTGGCCGGGCTGTACGCCTTCATGCTCTACATGATGTGGTCGGCCGCGCTGCCGCCCACCCCCGGCACCGTGGCGCTGCTGGTGTTCAGTGCGCTGCTCTTCCTCGCGCTCAACCTGCTGTACTGGCCCCAGCTGGTGCTGTTTCAGCAGGGCGCAAAGGCGCGGCTCTACAACGCCGTCCTCTTCACCATCCGCTATTTCTGGCGTGTGATGGGCGCGGCCGCGCTGGCGCTGGCCTGGACGGCCGCCTTCGTCCTCTTCGCGCCCTGGACGCTGCTGCTCGCGCCCTTCATCGGGCTGTGGTTCATCCTCTTTGTCTGCGAGTTCATCCTCTACAGCCGCCTGGACAGCGCCCTGCAGATCGAAGAACAGTTCCGCGCCGTGGAAGGCGATCCATGGAAAGAGGAGAACGCATAAATACAAAACGAAAGAGCCGCCGCACTGGCATTACGCTGGCGCGGCGGTCTTATTTTATCGGGAAGCATACGGTAAGCGCAGGGAAAATCCTTATAACCGTTACAGCATCATCAAACGTTGTCTTTTTTGTTCTTTGCAGCCCATACAATTTTCAACCGTCTCATTGCATGGAACGCTCTCTGTCGCTATAATGAAGGCAGGAGGTGTTGAAGAGATGGCGAATGAAGCGCAAAAAGATTTTAACG
>CALXGZ010000102.1 GCA_944387975.1 uncultured Faecalibacterium sp. | reverse complement strand
CGCTGCCGCTGATCACGGCGGGGGCGGCCTCCGCCGCCCTCTACGATGCGGTGGCCCGCTGCGTGCGGGGCGGCGAGCCGATGCCCTGGAAGCGCTTTTGGCAGACCTTCCGGCGGGAGCTGCCCTGTGCCGCTCTGGTGACGGTGGTCTGGGGCGGGTTGCTGTGGCTGTTGGCCTGGGCGCTGGGATGGATCTGGGCGGCCACCGCTGCGGGAAACGCCGCCGCCCCCCTGGTGCTGGTCTTTTGTCTGGTGCTGTTGGTTTTGCCGGTAGGGGCCGCCTGCTGGATGTTCCCTCTTTTGTCCCGGTTCACCTTCCGGCCGGTGGGGCTGATGCTGACCGCCTTGCAGCTGGCGGTGGGTTGCCTGCCCCGGACGGTGGGGCTGGTCCTGATCGTGGGGGTGTCGGCGCTGCTGGTGCGGATGTTGCTGATCCCGGTGGTGATCCTGCCCGGGGTGGCGGCCTGGCTCTTTGCCGCGCTGCTGGAGCCGGTCTTCCGCCGCTATCAGCCCGAGGACGCCGGCTCCGACGTCCCTGAACCATAACGCACAAAAGCCGCCGGCCCCGTCTGGGACCGGCGGCTTTCCTATATGTAAGAGGCGGCCGTCTGTGCGGATGTAAAGTTAGGGCGCGGCCATGGCCGCGATGGCCTCCAGCAGGTCTTCGCGGCCGGCGGCGTAGTGGTCGTAGAGGGGCTGCACCGCGGCGCGGAAGCGCTCCAGCTCGGCGCCGGTCAGCTCGGTGACGACGCAGCCGCGGGCCACCAGCGAGTCGCGGGCGCGCTCTTCGGCCTCGGCCCACAGCTCGCGCTCGTAGAGGGCGCTTTCGCGGGCGCAGGCCGTGATGACGGGGCGGTCTTCGGCGCTCAGGCGGCGCCAGGTGCTCTGGGCGCACAGCTGGACCTCCGGGATGCGGCTGTGGGCGTCCAGGGTGATGTAGGGCGCGGCCGCCCAGTGGCGCTCGGACTGGTAGGAGGGCCAGTTGTTCTCGGCGCCGTCGATGCTGCGCGTCTCCAGCGCGGAGTAGACCTCGCTGTAGGGCAGCGTGACCGGTACCGCGCCCAGGGCGTCCACCATGTCGTACATCAGCTGGCTTTGGGCCACGCGGATGCGCAGGCCGGCCAGGTCCTCCAGCGTCTCGATGGGGCGCTGCCAGTTGTAAAAGTGCCGCGCGCCGGCGTCGTACCAGGACAGGCCCACCATGCCGGTGCCGTTCAGCGCCGCCAGAAAGGTGTCGCCGATGCCGCCGTCCAGCACGCGCCACATGTGGTCGCGGTCCTCGTAGAGGTAGGGCAGCTGCAGGACGTTCAGCATTTCGACCGTGTCCCCCAGGGACATCACCGACACGCGGGCAAAGTCGATGCCGCCGAATTGCAGCTGCTCGATGACCGAGGGCTCGTCCCCGGATACCGCGTCGGTGTAGACGTTGATGACGATGCGCCCGCCGGTGCGCTCCTCCACCAGCTCGGCAAAGCGCTGCGCGCCCAGCGCGGTGGGGTAGCCGGCGGCCTGGTTCTCGGCGTAGGTGAACACATATTCGGGGACCGTCTCGGGCGAGGAGGCGCGCTGCAGCGCACAGCCGGCCAGCACGGCGGCAGCCAGCGCCGCGGCGGCCAACGCCTGCGCCGCTTTGCGTTTTCGCTTTTGGTTCGTCCGGTTCATGCTGTTCTCACATCCATATCTGTGCTATCATCTTACCCGATTTGGCCCGGCCCGTCAACCGGAACGCACAGCGCTCCCCCGGCGGGGGAGGGCCGGGAGAGCCTGCGCGCACAAAAAGAGAAGGTAGGAGAATCAGAGCGGGGAACGGGGCGGCCCGCCTGAAATCAGGCCGCGGTCCCCTCGGGGTTGATGATGCTCTGGACGTCCTCGTCGTCCACGTTGGTGGAGTCGACCAGGATGACGCCGGTGTCGATGGTCTTTTCGGAGACGGAGCCGCCCTCCGCCAGCTCAAGGGCGGTCTTGACGCCGTCGTAGCCCATGTAGTACTGGCGCTGCACCACCGAGGCGACGTCAAACTCGCCGCTGCGGATCATGGTCTCGATCTCGGCCGAGAAGTCGAAGCCCACCATCGTGACGTCGGTGCGGTTGGCCTCGGTCAGGCCGGTGACAAAGCCGACGGTCGAGCCGTTGTTCGGGCCGAACATGCCCTTGATGTCGGGGTAGGTGGTCAGGTAGTCCTGGCAGAAGCCGACGGCCTTGCTGATGTCGCCGTCGTTCACCTTGATGTCGTCGCTGAGGATGGTCCAGGCGGCGGGGGCGTTGGCGTTCCAGTACTCGGTAAAGCCGTTGACGCGGTCGGTGATGGTCTGGGAGCCGGTGGAGCCGATCTGGATGGCCACCTGGGCGGGCTCGTCCTCGCTCAGGCCGCGCTCATGGAAGCGGCGCAGCATCTCCGCGGCGGCGGTCTTGCCGGCCTCGACGTTGTTGGTCATCAGCGCGGCGCTGTAGTTCTCGCTGCTGATCAGGGTGTCCACCAGGACGATGGGCGTGCCGGAGTTATAGGCCTCGGTGACGGGGGCGTTCAGCGAGACGGAGTCCAGCGGGGCGATGACGATGCCGTCGGCCTGGGCCGAGACGGCGTTCTGCAGCAGGGTCAGCTGGCCTTCGATGTCGGATTCCAGCGCGGTGCCGACCACGACCACGTTGCAGCCCAGGTCCCTGCCGGCCTGCTC
>CALXGZ010000101.1 GCA_944387975.1 uncultured Faecalibacterium sp. | reverse complement strand
TGCGCAGCAGCGCCTGCAGCAGGTCGTCGCGGTCCACCTTGCGGATCAGGGAGCGCGCGCCGTTGTGGGTGGTGATGTAGGTGGGGTCCTCCGACAGGATGTAGCCCACCAGCTGGTTGACGGGGTTATATCCCTTTTCTTTCAGGGCGGCGTAAACTTGCTGCAGGATCTCGCGGATCTGTTCGTCCTTTTCATCGTGGATCGAAAAAATAGCAGTAGGTTCACTCATATAACAATCCACTCCCTTCTGCCCGGCGGGTGCGGGGCTGTGTGCGGCCGCGGCCGCCGGATGCTGCTCTTATTCTACATGAATCAGGGGCAAACTTCAAGTACAGATGCAAATATTTACAAAATAAATACAAAATGCGGTCCCTGCCGGCCGCGAAAGGAGCCTTCGCATGATCTTTGGCATCGGGTGCGACCTGTGCGCCATCCCCCGCATGGAAAAAAGCCTGACCGGCCCCCACGGGGCCGCGTTTGCCCGGCGCGTGTTCGGCCCGGCCGAGCGCGCGGCCCTCGGGCTGGAAGGGGCGCAGGCCCCCCTTGCCCTCAGCGCGCGGCAGGCCGCCAGCGCGGCGGCCGACTTTGCCGCCAAGGAGGCCTTCCTCAAGGCGGCGGGCACGGGCCTGGCCGGGCCCTTCGCCCTGGCCGAGATCGAGGCGGTGCGCCTTGCCTCCGGCGCGCCGGCCTACCGCTTTGCGGGGCGCACGGCGGATTGGGTGGCCTCGCACCGGCTGCGCGCGCACCTCACGCTCAGTCATGACGGCGGGGCGGCGATGGCTGTCTGCCTGCTGGAGACCGCCCCCGACGAAAGCTGAAAGCGCCCCGCGCATAAGATAGACCATCACGGCGTGCATAGCGGGCGGCGCTTTGGGGCATACTGTGGGTGTCCACAAAGCGCGGGCCGCTGGCACGCCGGCACATAGAGCGGCCAGTCACCGCGCCCTTCAAGCCATCAAGGAGGGAGTCTCATGGAGGTACACAGAGGAGAAGTTTTCTACGCCGACTTATCGCCCGTGGTCGGCTCGGAGCAGGGGGGCGTGCGCCCCGTCCTGATCGTCCAGAACGAGATCGGCAACCGCCACAGCCCCACCGTGATCGCGGCGGCCATTACATCCCGGCTGGATAAGACCCGCCTGCCCACCCACATCAACATCCGCGCCGCAGACACGGGTCTCGCCAAGGACAGCGTGGTCCTGCTGGAGCAGATCCGCACCCTTGACAAGCACCGCCTGCGCCAGCGCGCCGGCCAGATCACCCCCGAGGACCAGAAGCGGGTCAACCAGGCCCTGGACGTCAGCCTGGGCCTGGGCGGGTACTGAAAGCCACGGACACAAAAAGCCTCCGCCCTTTCGTTTGCAAGGGCAGAGGCTTTTTCAGCGTTTACACTTTGCGGCTCTTGGCCTGTTTGAAGGGCACAAGGCCGGTGCGGTTCAGCGCCAGCATCACCACCGGGATGAGGATCAGCTGGACGATGATGCCGGGGATGGCGTTCAGCAGCGCGCCCGCGAGGAAGATCTGCACCGTCATGGCGCTGCCGGTCAGGCCCAGCAGCACGGCCTGCACCAGGCCCCACACCGCGCGCCCGGCCACCATCGCGGCCAGCAGGCAGCGGTACAAGGCGCGCACGCACTGCCAGCGGGAGCGGCTGTACAGCAGCCCCACCACCAGGCCGTAGGTCAGCAGCTCGAAGGCCATTGCCAGCGCGGTGGGGAACAGCGGCGGCATGCCGAACAGCACCGAGCGCAGCAGCGGCACGATGAAGCCCACCGCCGCGCCGTACTGCCAGCCGCAGATCAGCCCGCAGAGGAACACGGGGATGTGCATGGGCAGCAGCATGCTGCCGATCTGGGGGATCTGCCCGGTGAAAAAGGGCAGCACCAGCCCCAGCGCCAGGAACAGGGCGGCCAGGGTCATGGTTTTGATGTTCTTGGACATAAGCTCGACTCCTTATCGCAAAGTGCCGCGCGGGGCGGCCTGACATTGTGTCAGTTATTATACAACAAAACGGCGGAGCTGGCAAGCCCTTTTTGGGCCGCGCAGCCCCGCCGCGCCGTTTATCTGCCCTGCAGCCCGAACCAGGCCTGCGCGTACTGCGCCAATGCCGGGACCAGCCCCTTGATGGCCAGGCCGCCGGTGTTGACGCACAGGTCGTAGTTGGCGCGCTCGCCCCACTTGATGGGGGAGAACATCCCGTGGTAGCGCGCCCGGCGGGCGTCCACCTGGCGTATCTCCTTTTCCAGGGCTTTGGGGCTGGCCGCGCCGCGCTCCTCATAGCGCTGGCAGCGGGCCAGCTTGTGGGGCATGTCGGCGTAGACGAACAGCCGCAGCGGCCCCTCCCCGGCCAGGATGACGTCGGCCGCCCGCCCCACGATGACGCAGTCGGAGGCCGCGGCGAAGGTCTTCAGCACTTTGCACTTTTCTGCCAGGATATCCACTTGCTGTTTATACAGATAGGAGCCGGCGATCGTCCGCCCAAAGTGCAGGGGGATGTTGGTCAGGGCCCCGTTCTCCACCGCGTGGGCGATGTAGCCCGCGTCCAGGTCCAGGTTTTGGGCGATGCAGGCTTCGATCTCGCTGTCGTAGTAGGCGCAGTGCAGCGCGTCGGCCAGGCGCTTGCCCACCTCGCGCCCGCCGCTGCCGAATTCCCGGCTGATGGTGATGATGCGGTTCATACTCATGCCTCCTTTGGGTTCAGGCCGCGTCGGGCCGGTGCAGGCCGGCCCACTGCCGGCGCAGGATGACCAGGGCCAGCACGGCCGCCAGGGCCGACGTCGCGGGGAAGTTCATCCACAGGCCGTCCAGGCCCAGCGGGCTGAGCGCCGCCAGCAGCACCACCGGGAAGACCAGCGCCGTGGACACCGAGATGATGGAGGCCGGCAGGGGCTTTTCCACCGCCAGCATATAGCTCTGCGTGGCGAAGGACAGCCAGCGGGTCAGATAAGTCAGGCTGAACAGGCGCAGGGCCGTGACGGCCATCGCCAGGGCCTCGCCCTCGGCCCCGGCCAGGAACAGCCGGGCGATGGGCGCGGGCAGCAGGGCGATGACCGCCGCCGAGGCCAGGCTGATGACGGCCGCCGCGGCAAAGCAGCACTTTTCAATGGCGCGCACGCGGCTGTACTTCTGCGCGCCCCAGTTGTAGCCTACGGCGGGCTGCAGCGAGTCGCACATGCCGTACAGCAGCGGCAGGATAAAGCCCTCGACGTACATCAATACGCCGTACACCGACACCGCCAGCTCGCCGCCCAGGCGCACCAGGAACATATTCATCAGGATGGAGGTGACGCGGCCGGCGATGTTGTTCAGGAAGGTGGGGCTGCCGCAGGCGACGATCTGCCGCAGGGTGCGCAGCTCAAATTTGGGGCGGACAAAATGCAGCAGCGCCTTGCCCCGCACAAAGGGGATAAAGGCCAGCACCACGCAGATGAACATGCCCAGCGACGCGCCGAAGGCCGCCGCCCACAGCCCCAGGCCCAGCACGCCCAGGAACACAAACTCAAAGGTCACGCAGAGCAGCGACATCAGGATGTTGATGCCCATGCTGCCCCGGATGTAGCCGGAGATGCGCAGGTAGTTGTCCACGGCGTAGAGGATGGTGGTAAAGGGCGAGCACATGGCGTAGGTGCGCAGGTACTGCACCGCCAGGGCGGCAAATTCACCCTCGGCGCCCATCATGCCGATCAGGAAGGGCGCCGCCGCGAACATCGCCGCGCCCATCACCAGCCCCGCGCCGAGGATCAGGATGCACGCGCAGGTAAACACGTTGTTGGCCGCCTTGCGGTCCCCGCGGCCCAGCGCCACCGAGATGGGCACCGCCGAGCCCACGCCCACCAGGTCCGACAGGGCGAAGTTGATGATGACGAAGGGCATGGCCAGGTTCAGCGCGGCGAAGGATGTGCCGTCCAGGAAATTGCCCACCATAATGCCGTCGATCAGCCCGTAGAGGGAGGAGGCCAGCATGCTGACAGCCCCCGGCAGCGCCGCCGTGAAGAACAGCTTGAGGGGCGGCGTTTTGGAAAAAAGCGCGGTAGAATCCATACAGGGTGCAAACTTCTCCTTTCTGCTGTTGGGGGAGCATCCCGCCGGGGGCGAAAAAAGCGCCCGGCCATTGCAAACACAATAACCGAGCGCACTCGTCATCTTTTCCGGCCGATCCAGGGGGCAAAGCCCCTTTGGCGTATTGCGATACGCGGCCCTCCGATGGGATGATCCTGTTTTTTCTCGTTTTTTCCGAGCTACACCGCCATTGTACCAGAAAAGCGGGAAAAGTCAAGCGCTGCAAAGGCGCGCAATCTGGCGTTTTGGCCGCGCGTGTGTTATAGTATAAGAGATACGCCCGCAGGGCAAACATCAGAATGCAGCATACAGAGGGGGAGACGATCATGTCGATCGAAAAAGTCAGAGCCTATTTCAAGAGCCGCGGCATCGAGGGCCGCATCCGTGAGTTCGACGTTTCCAGCGCCACCGTCGCGCTGGCCGCCCAGGCGGTGGGCTGCGAGGAAGCCCGCATCGCCAAGACCCTGTCCTTCATGGTGGACGGGGCGCCGGTGCTGATCGTGGCCGCCGGCGACGCCAAGGTGGATAACCCGAAGTACAAGCATCAGTTCGCCACCAAGGCCAAGATGCTCACCGCCGCCGAGGCCGCCGAACTGGTGGGCCACGCGGTGGGCGGGGTGTGCCCCTTCGCCGTCAACCCGGGGGTCAAGGTGTACCTGGACGAGTCGCTCAAGCGCTTCGAGACGGTGTTCCCGGCGTGCGGCAGCAGCAACTCAGCCATCGAGCTGACCATCCCCGAGCTGGAGGAATATTCCGGCTACACGGCCTGGGTGGACGTGTGCAAAAACTGGCGGCCGGACGGGGAGTGAGCCTATGGTCACCGTCACGCTGCTGGGCACCGCGGCCACCATGCCCCTGCCGGACCGCGCATTGACGGCGGCGCTGCTGTCCTGGGAGGGGCGCAGCCTGCTGTTCGACTGCGGCGAGGGCACCCAGGCCGCCGCGCTGCGGGCCGGGGTGGGGCTGTCCCGGCTGGAGGCCGTCTGCCTGACCCACTACCACGGCGACCACGTCTTCGGCCTGCCGGGCCTGCTGCAGACCATCGCCTGCCAGGGGCGCACGCGGCCGCTGCTGCTGGCCGGGCCCAAGGGCCTGGAGCAGTTTTGGGCCGTCATGCGGCTGCTGGCCGGGCCGCTGCCCTACAAGGTGCTGCCGGTGGAGATGCCGGCGGAGGGCCTCTGGTTCGAGGGCGGGGCCACGCTGACGGCCGTGCCCACGCGCCACCGCGTGCCCAGCCAGGGCTATTGCTTCACGCTGCCCCGGGCCGGCCGCTTCGACCCCGACAAGGCGAGGGCCCTCGGCGTGCCCGTGCGGGACTGGAAAAAATTGCAGCAGGGGGAGCGCCTGACCGTGAACGGCCGCCCCGTCGCCCCCGGCGACGTCTGCGGCCCGGCGCGGCGGGGCATCAAGGTGGTCTTTTCGGGCGACACCGCGCCCTGCCCCGCGCTGGAGGCGGCCGCCCGCGACGCCGACCTGCTGATCTGCGACGCCACCTACGACAGCGAGGACCTGGCCCCCGAGGCCGCAAAGTATGGGCACAGCACCTTCGGCCAGACGGCGGCCCTGGCCGCCCGGGCGGGGGTTCGGCGGCTGTGGCTGGCCCATTACTCCCCCCGCATCGAGGACCCGCAGGCCGCGCTGCCGCTGGCGCAGGCGGCCTGCCCGGCGGCGGAGTGCGGCTTCGACGGCAAGGCCGTCACGCTGCGCTTTTGCGAGAAATGAGGCAGGGTATGAACATCGCCATCGACCCCGGCGCGGCGGCCGTGCTGGACAGGCTGCACCGCGCGGGGCACAAAGCCTACCTGGTGGGCGGCTGCGTCCGCGACAGCCTGTCCGGCCGCGCCCCGCAGGACTGGGATATCTGCACCAGCGCCCGCCCCGAGCAGACGCTGGCGCTGTTCGGCGCGGCGCAGTGCATCCCCACCGGGCTGCGGCACGGCACCGTCACGGTAAAGCAGGGCGGGGGCCTGTACGAGGTGACTACCTTCCGCACAGAGGAGGGCTACGCCGACGGCCGCCACCCGGACCGCGTGGCCTTCGTGGCCGAGGTGGAGGCGGACCTGGCCCGGCGGGATTTTACCATCAACGCCATGGCCTACAACGCCGCCGAGGGCCTGGTGGACCCCTTCGGCGGAGCGGAGGACCTGCTGGTCCGCCGCGTGGTGCGGGCGGTGGGGGACCCGGCGCGCCGCTTTGAAGAGGACGGGCTGCGCATCCTGCGGCTGTACCGCTTCGGCGCGCGGGAGCAGCTGGCCCTCGACGCGGCCACCGCCGCAGCCGCCGTGGCGGCGCGGGGGCGGCTGGGCTGCGTCTCGGCCGAGCGCATCTGGCAGGAGCTGTCGAAGCTGCTGGCAGCGCCCCGCCCCGCCCGCTGGATGCCGCCAGAGATCCTACAGGCCATCCTGCCCGAGCTGGACATGGGCTGCTATGCGGCGGCCCTGCGCGCCGTGGACGCCCTGCCCCCGGACCCGCTGGCCCGGCTGGCGGCGCTGCTGGCGCCGTCGGGGCCGGCCGCGGCGGCGCAAGCCCTGGCGCGGCTGCGCTGCTCGAACGCCGAGGCCGCCGTGGTGCGCGCCCTCGTGGCCGAAAGCGGCCTTGCCCTGACCGGGGAAGCGCCCCGCCGCCAGGCCTGGCGGCTGCTGGCCCGGCTGGACGGCGGCACGGCATGCCGCCTGCTGGCTTTGCGCCAGGCCCAGACGGGCGAGGCCGGCTTTGGGGCCGTGGCCGCCGCGGCCGGGCAGCTGCTGGCCGGGCACGCCTGCTGCCGCACCGCGCAGCTGGCCGTGGACGGCCGGGACCTGCTGGCCCTGGGGCTGCGGCCCGGGCCGGCGGTGGGCCGGGCGCTGGCCGCCGCCCTCGATGAGGTGGTGGAAGAGCGCCTGCCCAACGAGCGCGCCGGCCTGCTGGGCTGGCTGCGGACACAGCACTGGACTTGAAGGAGCAACGATGCAAGACGAGAGAAGAGAACAATACGCCCGCACCCGGCTGCTGCTGGGGCAGCAGGGCCTGGACCGCCTGCGCAGCGCGCGGGTGGCGGTATTCGGCGTCGGCGGGGTGGGGGGCTACGTGGTCGAGGCCCTGGCCCGCAGCGGCGGGGGCGCGCGGGACCTTGTCGACGACGGCAGGGTGTGCCTGCCGAACCTGAACCGCCAGATCATCGCCACGCGCTCGACGCTGGGGATGTACAAGGTGGACGCCGCGGCGGCCCGCGTCCGGGACATCGACCCGGAGATCGTGGTGCGCGCCTACAAAACTTTTTACACGCCTGAGACGGCGGGCCAGTTCGACTTTACCCAGTACAGCTACGTGGTGGACGCCATCGACACCGTCACCGGCAAGCTGGCCCTGGTCATGCAGGCCCGCGCGGCGGGGACGCCCATCATCTGCTCGATGGGGGCGGGCAACAAGCTGGACCCCAGCCGCTTCGAGGTGGCCGATCTCTATGAGACCTCGGTCTGCCCCCTGGCGCGCGTCATGCGCGCCGAGTGCCGCAAGCGCGGCGTCGACCATTTGAAGGTGGTCTATTCGAAGGAGCCGCCCCTCGCCCCCCGCGGGGAGGAGGAAGAGATCGCGCCCCCCGGCCCGGACGGCCGCCCCGGCGCGCCCAAAAAACGGGCCCCCGGCTCCATCGCCTTTGTGCCCTCGGCGGCCGGCCTCGTCCTGGCCGGGGAAGTGATCCGGGAGCTGAGCGGCATCTGCCAGAAGTGAGGGAACCATGCAGTACAAATTACTTGCCAGCGATTACGACAACACCCTGGTCCCCTTTGGGGAAAAGCGCCCCCGCCCCGCGGTGGAGGCCGCCGTCTGCCGCCTGCAGGCCGCGGGCTGCGCCTTCGTGCTCAGCACGGGGCGGGCCTGGCCGGCCATCAGCACGCCCGGCCAGCTGGGGCGCATCCGCTTCGATTACGCCATCACCTGCAACGGGGCTTACGTCGTGGACCGCAGCGGCGCGCCGGTCTACCAGCGCCCCCTGATCCCCGAGGAGATGTACGCCCTGGTGGATTTCTGCGAGGACTACGACTACCTGCTGCAATTCAACTTCAAGGACGGCTACTACGCCTACTGCGGCTACGAGGCGCTGCGCCGCCGCTACGCGCGGATGGACAGCCCCGGCCTTGCCTGCATCGACGGCGAGGACCAGGACCGCCACCTGCTGGATATGCCCCACGCCGCCTTCATGGTCTGCCCGGAGGGGGCGGTGCCGGCCTTCCAGGCGAAATACGGCCACCTGGGCCTGCACTTCATGCAGGTGGGCGCGAAGGACGCCGCCGGCTGGTGCTGCTACGACGTGGTGCGCCAGGGCGTCGATAAGGGCGCGGGCCTGGCGGGCCTGTGCCAGGCGATGGGCCTGGACCTGGCCGAGACGGTGGCCGCCGGCGACTCGGCCAACGACGTGGGCATGCTGCAGGCCGCCGGCCTCGGCTGCTGCATGGACAACGGCAGCCCCGACGCCAAGGCCGCCGCCGCCCGTATCATCGGGGACGTGCGCGAGGACGGCCTGGCCGCCCTGATCGAGGAGCTGTGGTTCGGCGGGCCGCGGGCCGTGCCCTCGGGCCGGCAGCTGGGCTCCGCCTGGGGCAGGGTGACCGGGGCATGAGCTTCGCGCCTGTGTACGGGCCGGGCAGCCGCGCGCTGATCCTAGGCAGCTGGCCCAGCCCCAAAAGCTGGGATATGGGCTTTTACTACGGCCACCCGAACAACCGCTTCTGGCCGCTGCTGGCCGGGCTGGCCGGCGAGGCCGTCCCCGCCCGGGAGGACGTCGAGGCCAAGCGCCGGCTGATCCTGGGCCACGGCCTCGCCCTCTGGGACGTGCTGGCCAGCTGCACCATCGAGGGCGCGTCCGATGCCTCCATCCGCGACGCCGTGCCCGAGGACATCGCCTTTTTGCTGGCGCGCGCCCCCATCGAGGCGGTGTTCTGCAACGGGGCGGCGGCCTATAAGCTCTATGTCAAATACATGCAGCCCGTCAGCGGCATCGCGGCACAGCGCCTGCCCAGCACCAGCCCCGCCAACGCCGCCTGGGGCATGGCCCGCCTGCGGGCGGCCTGGGGGCCGGCCCTCGCGCCCTATCTTGGAAAAAATGCGGGCAAATGATTGCCAAGCTGTAAAATCTTTGCCCAAACCCTTGCGTTTTTGTTAAAAGGCTTTATAGTAGAAGCAGGCATTTTGATTTTTGCCCCAAAGGAGATGCGAACATGAGCAAGATCATCCGCACCGAAAAGCCCAGCGTCCTGCCCTTTTACGCGGCGGCCCTGGCCGGGCTGGCGCTGTGCGCCGCGCTGCCGGTGTATAAGCTGTGGGCGCTGGCGGCGGCCCTCGCGGGGGCGGCGGCGGTCTTCGCCGCGGCGCGCCGGCTCTGCCCGCCCCAGGTGATCGAGCGGGAGGTGCCCTTCCACACCGGCAGCGGGGACGTGGACGAGATGCTCACCGGGATCCAGCAGAAGCTGGACGCCCTGCACGCGCTGAACGAGGCTTTGCCCGACCCGCAGCTGTCCGCCGCGATGGACCGCATGGAACGGGCCGGCCGCTCCATCATCGAGGTGGTGGAGCAGAGCCCCGCCAAGGCGAAGCAGATCCGGCGCTTCGCCAACTATTACCTGCCCGACGCGGTGCACGTGCTGGAGCAGTACGCGGCGATGGCCCGGCAGGGCGTGCGCGGCGAGAACGCCGCCGCCGTCCGCAGCGAGGTGGAACAGAACGTGGGCATGATCGCCACCGCCTTCGAGCACCAGCTGGACGCCCTCTACGCCGCCGAGAGCATGGACCTGTCGGCCGATCTGGCCGTGCTGGAAACGCTGATGAAAAACCAGGGCCTGTAAAAATGGAACGATTGGGATTCGCTTTGAGAAAGGATGGAACCTCTTATGGCAGACAACAACCTGAACTTTGACTTTGAGATGCCCGCGGCCCCCAGCCTGACGCTGGACCCCGCAGCCGAGCTGGCGCAGGAAAAGCCGGCCGCGCCGGAAAAGCCCGCCCAGCCCGCGCCGGAGGAGGTCCGCCTTTCCCCCGAAGAGCAGAAGATGGTGGACGACTTTGCCGAAAAGATCGACATCACCAACAGCCAGCAGGTGCTGCAATACGGCGCGGCCAGCCAGAAGAAGATCGGCGACTTTTCCGAGGCCGCCCTGGCCAAGGTCTCGACCAAGGACCTGGGCGAGGTGGGCGACATGATCACCAGCCTGATCGGCGAGCTGAAAAGCTTCGACGCCGCCGAGGAGGAAAAGGGCCTTTTCGGCTTTTTCAAGAAAAAGCAGAACCAGCTGGACGCGCTCAAGACCAAGTACAACAAGGCCGAGACCAACGTGGAGAGCATCCAGGCTATGCTGGAGAACCACCAGGTGCAGCTGCTCAAGGACATCGCCATGCTGGATAAGATGTACGAGCTGAACATGGCCTATTTCAAGGAGCTGTCCATGTATATCCTGGCCGGCAAGAAAAAGCTGGCCGAGGTGCGCGCCGGCGAGCTGCAGCAGGCCATGGACAAGGCCAAGCGCAGCGGCCTGCCCGAGGACGCTCAGGCCGCCCGCGACCTGGCCGACCAGTGCGAGCGCTTTGAGAAAAAGCTCTACGACCTGGAGCTGACCCGCAACATCAGCCTGCAGATGGGCCCGCAGATACGCCTTTTGCAGAACAACAACACGATGATGGCCGAAAAGATCCAGTCCACCATCGTCAACACCATCCCCCTGTGGAAAAACCAGATGGTGCTGGCCCTGGGCCTGGCGCACAGCCAGCAGGCCATGGAGGCCGAGCGCGCCGTAACCAACATGACCAACGACCTGCTGAAGAAAAACGCCGAGGCCCTCAAGATGGGCACCCTCGAGACGGCCCGGGAGAGCCAGCGCGGCGTGGTGGACATCGAGACGCTGCAGCAGACCAACAAGAGCCTGATCGAGACGCTGGACGAGCTGAACAAGATCCAGTCCGAGGGCCGGGCCAAGCGCCAGGCCGCCGAGCAGGAGCTGACCCGCATCGAGGACGAGCTGAAGCAGAAGATGATGGAGATCCGCGGCTGATATGGCACAGGCAGAATTCGAACGCAAAAAAACGCAGGGCCCCCAGGGCTTTGACAGCGGCAGCTACCGCGAGGCAAAGCCCGCCGCCGCCCGCGCCCTGAGCCCTTTGCAGCAGAAGCTGGCAAAGCTGGAACGTGCCCTGCCGAAAGCGCTGCGCAGCCGGGCGGCGGCCCTTGCGCTGGCGCTGCTGGTCTTGTGCGGGGGCGCGGTGGGCATAGGCGGGGCGAAACTGCGCGCCCGCTACAGCGAGGCCGCCGGCTGGTACACGGTGGGCGCCCCGGGCGACAACGGCTACAACCTGAACGAGGAGCTGAACCTGCGGGCCAACACGGCCGCCAACGTCATCACCACGGCGGTGAACACGCCCGGCCTTGGCGCAGACGCCCCCGCCGTCACGGCGGCGCAGGTGGCCCTCGACGGCTTTACAGCCTGCCAGGAGGTGCTGGACGAGGGCGGCGCGGGCATGCACGAGATGTACCGGGCCAACGAGGCGCTGGGCGCCGCCGTCGACCTGCTGTACGGCGAGCTGCAGGCCCTGGCCGACGACCCGCTGAACATGGGCGCGGTGGGCCAGCAGTACGGCCAGTTCAACAGCGCGGGCACCATCCTGGGCAGCCTGCGCTACAACGAGGCGGTCGCCGCCTATCAGGCCGGCACCGGCGGGCCGTGGGCCAGCGTGCTCAAGGGCCTGTTCGGCGTCGGGGAAATCGAGGTATTTGGATGAAAACGATCTTGAAACGGCTGTCGGCGGGCGCTGCCGCGCTGCTGTTGCCGCTGGCGCTGGCCGTGCCGGCCTTTGCCGCCGTCAGCCTGCCCAGCCTGCCGCAAAGCGAGTGCGTGGTGGACGACGCCAACGTCCTGTCAGACGACACCACCGCCTACATCGAGCAGCTGAACGGCCAGCTGGAAGCCAGCTGCCAGGGCGCGCAGATCGGCGTGCTGACGGTGCAGTACACCGGCGCGGCCACCACCGAGGAATACGCCCGCGAGGCCTTCAACGCCTGGGGCGTCGGCAGCGCCGCCGAGAACAACGGCGTCCTGATCCTGCTGGTGATGGAGTCGCAGCTTTACGCCGACGGCGACTACTATCTATCTTACGGCGACGGCTTCCGCAACACGACCATAGACCGGCAGGCCAGCACCCTGGCCCAGACCATGGAGTCGGACTTCGCCGCCCGCAACTACGACAGCGCGGTGCGCACCTGCGCGGACGCGGTGGCCCGCGCCGTCGCGGACGTCTACGGCGTCAGCCTGAGCGGCGGCCAGGCCGCCCCCGCCGGCCCGCCCTACGGCAGCGTCATGAACCTGGGCGTGCTGGTGCTGGCCGGGGCCCTGCTGGTGGTGATGCTGATCTTGATGTTCGGCAACTTTTTGGGCAGCGCCTTCCCCTTCTGCTTCGGCTGGTGCCTGGGCAGCAGTTTCCGGGGCCCGCGCGGCCCCCGTGGGCCACGGCCCCCGCGCCGCGGCCCGCCGCCTCCTCCGCCCCCGCGCCCGCCCCGCGGCCCGCGCGGCCCCTACGGCGGCGGTGGCTTTGGCGGCTTCGGCGGTATGGGCGGCGGCAGCTTCGGTGGGAGCAGCTTTGGCGGCGGCGGTTTCGGCGGCATGGGCGGCGGGTCCAGCCATGGCGGCGGCGGTGGCCGCGGGCGATGATTGACCCCCCACCCGCCCTTGAGCGGTGGCCCCCCACCGGCTCTGCGGGCCGACTCCCCCCGGTGGGGGGAGTTTTCCCCCTCTGCCGCGTGCCGTACACCCCTCTCCGTCACGGCCTGCGGCCGTGCCACCTCTCCCGCAGGGAGAGGCAAGTATAAGTGCGTCAAATACGGAAAACTGGGTGGTAAGGAGAAGCTCTGAGAAACTTTTCCTTACCACCCAGTTTGTTTTTAACGCACGGGCGTACACTTGGCTCCCCCCGCGGGGGAGCTGCCGAACGAAGTGAGGCTGAGAGGGGCGCATCCCCCCTTACAAATACCGCGCAAGCTCCTTTGCGTCCGGCTTGGGCACGCAGTAGTCGCGCTGGGCGTCCAGGTAGTACTTGACGCCTGTGGCCTCGGTCAGGGGCACGATGTGGGCGGCGTGGGCGGGGTAGCCCAGGGCCACCATCGTGTGCAGGGCTTCGTTTTCGCCAAGGCCCAGCAGCTCGGCCAGGCGGGGGCGGTCGATCGCGCCCATGATGCAGCTGCCCACGCCCTTGGCCCAGGCGGCCAGGGTCAGGTTCGCCAGGGCGATGCCGGCGTCGGTGTCCTTGTCACCGGGGATGGAGGTGTCCTGCACCATGGCGACGAAGAGGACGGGCTGTTCCTCCGGCTTGGGCGCGCCCTGCTCGGGCGGCAGGTAGGCCGCCCACTTGACCAGGGGCTGCACCTTGGCCACCATGGCGGGGCTTTGCACCACCACCAGGCGCAGCGCCTGGCGGTTGGCCCCGCAGGAGGACAGGCGCACCGCCTCGACCATGTCGGCGACGACGTCCGCCGGCACCGCCTTTTGCTGGAAGCGGCGGTAGGTGCGGCGGGTGGCCAGCAGTTGCATGATATCCATATCAGCATTCTCCTTTCGCTTCGCGCAGCAGGCCGGCCAGGCTGCGCACGGTCAGCCCGCCCCGGCCGGTGACGGTCTCGGCGTGCAGCAGGGAGGACAGCACGCTCTCCTCCACGCACTCGGCCGCCGCGCGGAACAGGCGGTCGATGCGGTCCTCGTGCAGCGCGCGCAGGGGCAGCAGGTCCGCCTGGGAATAGTGGGGGATGCGGTTGCCCGTCGAGAAGGCGATGACGATCTCTCCGCTGCCGTTGCCGCAGTACGAGCCGGTGCGGCTGAGCCCCACGATGGCCCGGCGCGCCACGCGGCCCAGCTGGCGGCAGCTGAGGGGCGCGTCGGTGGCCAGCACCGTGATGATGGAGCCGCGGTCCTCGTGCGGGGGGATGTCCGGCCGGGCCGCGGCCAGCCGCTCGCGGATGGGCACGCCGGCTAGGATCAGGTCGTCGAAGCGGGCGTGGTTCGACAGTACCAGCGCGCCCACATGGTAGGGCTGGCCGTCCAGCTCCACGACGCGGGAGGCCGAGCCGATGCCGCCCTTGAGGCCGTGGCAGCGCATGCCGCGGCCGGCGCCCACCGCGCCCTCGGCAAAGTCGGGGCGGCAGTCGGCCAGGGCGGCCAGGGCGTGGGCCTCGGTCACATGCAGGCCGCGGATGTCGTTCAGGCCGCTGTCGTTGCACTCGCACACGACGGGGTTGACGCTGCCGGTGCTCTCGCAGATGTCGGGGCAGCGGTCCAGCATGTACTTGA
The DNA here is from genome assembly GCA_944387975.1 of uncultured Faecalibacterium sp. Lineage (GTDB taxonomy): Bacteria > Bacillota > Clostridia > Oscillospirales > Ruminococcaceae > Faecalibacterium. Next base: position 15,543 of record CALXGZ010000101.1, on the reverse strand, counting down.
CCAGCGCGGCCGACACCGTGCCCACGCTGAGCGTGTTGGTGAAGAGGATGGGCGTTTCCAGGGCGCCCAGCTCTTCGATCTGGACAAGGCCCGCCGTCTTGCCAAAGCCGTTGATGACGTGGGCCGCGGCGGGCACCTTCTCGTGGAAGGTGTCGCCCTGGTGCGGCAGCAGCGCGGTGACGCCCGTCTGGACGTCCCCGTCCGCCAGGGTGCAGTGGCCCACCGTCACCCCCGGCACGTCGCTGATCAGGTTACGGGGCCCGTGGGGCAGCGTGCCCACGGTAAAACCCCAGCTTGCTTCTATGCCCATAGAGGGGCCTCCTTTACGGTGTGGTATCGTCCAGGGTGTTCAGGTCGTAGGGGGTGTTCTGGTAGACATAGTAGTTCAGCCAGTTGGAGTACAGCAGGTGCGCGTGCGCCCGCCAGCGGAAGAGGGGCGGCCGCGCGGGGTCGTTGTCGGGGTAGTAGTTTTTGGGCGGCGCGATGGGCAGGCCCTTCGCCACGTCGCGGCGGTATTCGGCGTCGAGGGTCAGCTTGTCATACTCGGGGTGGCCGGTGACGAAGATCTGCCGGCCGTTCTCGGTGCTCAGCAGGTAGGGGCCGGCCTCGTCGCTGGCGGCCAGGATGCGCAGCGCCGGGCACTGGGCGATGTCGTCCACGCAGACGCCGGTATGGCGGCTGTGCGGCGCGTAGAACACCTCGTCGAAGCCCCGCACCAGGGGGTTCGACGGCCGCGTGACCCGGTGGGGGAAGATGCCGAACATCTTTTCCGGCAGCAGCTGCTTGCGCACGCCGTAGTGGTGGTACAGCCCCGCCTGCGCCCCCCAGCACACGTGCAGGGTGGAGTAGACGTTGGACTTCGAGTAGTCCATGATCTCGCACAGCTCGTCCCAGTAGTCCACCTGCTCGAAGGGGATGGTCTCGACCGGCGCGCCGGTGATGATCATGCCGTCGAAGCGGCGGCTGCGCACCTCGTCGAAGGTCTTGTAAAAGGCCTCGAGGTGCGCGGGGGAGACGTGGGTGGCCGCGTGGCTGGCCGTCTGCAGCAGCGTCATGTGCACCTGCAGGGGGCTGTTCGCCAGCAGGCGGGCGATCTGCGTCTCGGTGGCGATCTTGGTGGGCATCAGGTTGAGGATGGCGATCTCCAGCGGCCGGATGTGCTGGGACAGGGCCCGCTCGCGGTGCATGACGAAGATGTTCTCGGCGTACAGCGCGTCGTAGGCGGGCAGGGTCTTGGGGATGATGAGGGGCATGGCGGGCTCCTTAGACTTTGTCCAGTGCCTGGGCGATATCGGCGATCAGGTCCTCGCTGGCCTCCAGGCCGCAGCTCATGCGCACCAGCTCGGCGGGCACGCCGGCGGCCTTCAGCTGCTCGTCGTTCATCTGGCGGTGCGTGCTGGACGCCGGGTTCAGGCAGCAGGTGCGGGCGTCGGCGACGTGGGTCTCGATGGCGGCCAGGCGCAGCGACTTCATAAAGGTGCTGGCGGCCTCGCGCCCGCCGGCCAGCCCGAAGGACACCACGCCGCAGCTGCCGTTCGGCAGGTACTTTTCGGCCAATGCGTGGTAAGGGCTGGACTCCAGCCCGCAGTAGTCCACATAGGCCACCTTGGGGTGCTTTTCGAGGAAGCGCGCCACCGCCAGGGCGTTGGCGCAGTGGCGAGCCATGCGCACGTGCAGGCTCTCCAGGCCGAGGTTGAGGATAAAGGCCGACTGGGGCGACTGGCAGCAGCCGAAGTCGCGCATCAGCTGCGCGGTGGCCTTGGTGATGAAGGCCCCGCCCTTGCCGAAGCGCTCGGCGTAGGTGATGCCGTGGTAGCTCTCGTCGGGGGTGGTCAGGCCGGGGAACTTGTCGGCGTGGGCCATCCAGTCGAAGTTGCCGCTGTCCACGATGGCGCCGCCGACCGCCGCGCCGTGGCCGTCCATGTACTTGGTGGTGGAGTGGGTGACGATGTCCGCGCCCCACTCGATGGGCCGGCAGTTGACCGGCGTGGGGAAGGTGTTGTCCACGATCAGCGGCACGCCGTGGGCGTGGGCCGCGCGGGCGAACTTCTCGATGTCCAGCACGGTCAGGGCGGGGTTGGCGATGGTCTCGCCAAAGACGGCCTTGGTGTTGGGGCGGAAGGCGGCGTCCAGCTCTTCCTCGCTGGCGGTGGGGGACACGAAGGTGACCTCGATGCCCATCTTCGCCATCGTGACCGAGATCAGGTTGAAGGTGCCGCCGTAGATCGTGGAGGAGGAGACGATGTGGTCCCCGCACTGGCAGATGTTGAACAGCGCGAAGAAGTTGGCCGCCTGCCCGCTGGAGGTCAGCATGGCGGCGGCGCCGCCTTCCAGCGCCGCGATCTTGCGGGCGACGGCGTCGCAGGTGGGGTTCTGCAGGCGGGAATAGAAGTAGCCGTCGGCCTCGAGGTCGAACAGCTTGCCCATGTCCTCGCTGGTGTTGTACTTGAAGGTGGTGGACTGGATGATGGGGATCTGGCGCGGCTCGCCGTTGCCCGGCGTGTAGCCGCCCTGTACGCAGATGGTGTCGCGGTTCATGGCGAATCTCTCCTTTTACTTACGCAATCTCTTGTCGCTGCGGGTGGCGATGACGGTGCCTATGGTCTGGAACAGCTGCACCAGCACGATCAGCAGCACGACGGCCACCAGCATGATGCCGGCCTGGTAGCGGTAATACCCGTAGGAAATGGCCACCTTGCCCAGGCCCCCGCCGCCGATGGCGCCCGACATGGCCGAATAGCCCAGGATGGTGGTCAGGGCGGTGGTCATGCTGGACACAAGGCCGGGCAGGCTTTCGGGGATCATGACCTTGGTGATGATCTGGAAGGGGGTGGCGCCCATGCTCTGGGCCGCCTCGATGACGCCGGCGTCCAGCTCGCGCAGGCTGGTCTCCACCAGGCGCGCCACGAAGGGGAAGGCCGCCGCCACCAGCGGCACGATGGTGGCGTTGGTGCCCACCGTGGTGCCGATGATCAGCCGCGACAGCGGGAACACGCAGATCATCAGGATCAGGAAGGGGATGCTGCGCAGGATGTTGATGACGAAGTTCAGCGCGTGCATCAGCCAGCCGGGCAAAGGCAGCACGCCGCCCTTGTCCCCGGCCACCAGCAGCACGCCCAGCGGCAGCCCCAGCACCAGGGCGAAGGCGGTGGAAAGGACGGTGATGTAAAAGGTCTCCCACACCGCAAAAACAAAATCCATAGCCGTCACAGGCCGGTCACCTCCTCTACGGTCACGCCGGGCTGGGCGCGGATGTACTCGGTGGCCCGGCGGGCCTCGTCCACAGCGCGGGGCAGCCGCAGCAGCATGCTGCCGAAGCACTTGTCGTTCAAGTCGCGGGTGTCGGCGCTCAGCACGCTGACCAGGATGCCGGTCTCGGCCGCGAGCGAGGCCACCAGCGGCTTTGCGGTGGACGAGCCGTTGAAGGTCAGGCGGATGACGTGGTCGTCGGGCGCGAAGGCGGCCAGCTCCCGCGAGGAACGGCCCCCGCCCGGGGCCACCAGGCGGCGGGCCGCGGCGGTCTTGGGCCGGGCGAAGATCTCCTGCACGGCGCCCTCTTCCACCACGCGGCCGCCGTCGAGGATGGCCACGCGGTCGCAGATGGCCTCCACGACGCTCATCTGGTGGGTGATGACCACCACCGTGATGCCCATTTTCTGGTTGATCTCACGGATCAGCCCCAGGATCGAGCGGGTGGTGTCGGGATCCAGGGCGCTGGTGGCCTCGTCGCACAGCAGCACCTTCGGGTCGGTGGCCAGGGCACGGGCGATGGCCACGCGCTGGCGCTGCCCGCCCGACAGCTGCGCCGGGTAAGCGCCGGCCTTGTCCGGCAGGCCGACCGTCTGCAGCAGCTCGCGGGCGCGCTTTTCGGCCTCGGCCTTTTTCACGCCCGCCAGCTCCATCGGGAAGCAGACGTTCGCCAGGCAGTTGCGCTGCCTCAGCAGGTTGAACTGCTGGAAGATCATCGCGATCTTCTGCCGGCGCGCGCGCAGCTCGGCGGGGCTCAGGCTGAGCATATCGGTGCCGTCGATGACCACCTCGCCCTCGGTGGGGCGCTCCAGCAGGTTGATGCAGCGCACCAGGGTGCTTTTGCCTGCGCCCGACATGCCGATGATGCCGTAGATCATCCCGTCGGGGATGTGCAGGCTGACGTTTTCCAGCGCGTGGACGTCGCCGTCCTTCGTCTGGAAGGTCTTGGACAGATGTCTCAGTTCGATCACAGCGGGTACCCTCCGGCCTTAGCCCTGGATGGCGTCGAGGCTGCTCTGCTTGCCGCCGTAGATGCCCATCGGCTCGACGTGGATGCCCGCGACGGTGACCAGGTGGGTGCCGTTCTGGGCGTTGAAGTCGTCCAGGTAGGGCTGGTGCTGGAAGTAGTTGGTGTCGACGGTGCCGTCCTCGACGATGTTGTTGGGGATGATGTAGTCGTCGTACTCCTGGATGTCGAGGGTGATGCCCTTGGCCTCGAGGATGGGGGCGCAGACCTCCAGCACCTCGCAGTGGGGCGCGGGGGTGGCCGCGCAGCTGACGGTCTGGCCGGCCAGGGCGTCGTAGTCGATGCTGGGGTCGTAGCCGTCGGTGGGGTCCTCGATGACGGAGACCACCGCGCCGCCGTACTGCTCGGCCATGTAGTCCTTCACCTGCTGGCTCTCGAGGGCGGCGGCCAGGGCGCGGATCAAGGGATTCTCCTCGTTGCCCTCCTTGCACACCAGCACGTTGACGTAGCTGGAGGTGCCGTCCTCCATGGCCAGGGCCTCGGTCATGGGGTCGAGCCCGGCGGCGATGGCGTAGTTCGAGTTGATGACGGCGTAGTCCTCATCCTGCAGGACGTTGGGCACCTGGGCGGCCTCGACCTCGTCGATGACGATGTTGTGGGGGTTCTCGGCGATGTCGTTCTTGGTGGCGGTGATGCCGGCGCCCTCCTTCAGGGTGAAGAAGCCGTGCTTTTCCAACAGCTGCAAAGCGCGGGCCTCGTTGGTGGTGTCGTTGGGGACGGCGACGTGCAGCTCGCTGCCGCTGCCGCCCGAGCAGGCGGGCAGGGCGGCCGCTGCGGCGGCCAGGCCGGTGATCTGCAAAAATGCGCGGCGGGTGATCTTGTTCATAATGACGCTCCTTTTTTAAAAAACTCAGCTTCGTGTGCGGACGGAAATAGAAAAGCCCCCGCCCCCACAGGCGTTTTGATCCACCTGCAAGGACGGGAGCCGGTATGCTTCCGTGGTACCACCTTGGTTCGCCGGCCCCTTGCGGGGACGCGGCCTCGGCGCTGCGGCGAAATGCTTCACGACAGCCGGACGCTGTAACGGGCGCACCCGTCGCCGGCTTGGGGCTCTTGCCCCTCGCCCGCGCAGCTCCGAGACCATTTTCAGCCCCCTGTTCCCCGCCTGCTCCCACCGTCCAGGCTCTCTGGTTGAGGTCAATGCGAGGGCTTACTCTTCTCATCACAGCCACTTTATGTAGTATTGCCTTTTATTGTAGCCCGTGCGGGGTGTTTTGTCAAGGCTTTTTGCGCCCTTTGCGCCGGGGCAGCGGCAGCCCCAGCACCAGCGAGATGCCGATGGCCAGCGCCGCCGCGATCTTCAGGGTGTCGGCGGCGGAGGCGGCCATTTGGGCGTTGTCGTTCTGGATAAAGTAATAGGCGGTGTAGTAGATGCCCGCCCCCGGCACCAGCGGGAAGATGCCGCACAGCAGGAACACCGTCACCGGCGCCTTCAGCCCGATGGCGAACAGCCGCGCCAGCAGCGTCAGCGGGATGACGGCCAGCAGGTTCGCGGTCACCGCGCCCACCCCCAGCATGACGGCCAGCTCGTAGGCCAGCCAGCCCAGCGCGCCGGTGGCGGCGCAGGCCAGGTAGCAGCGGCGCGGCACGGCGAACAGCACCCCGAAGCAGAGCGTGCCCACCCCGCCCAGCAAAAGCTGCCGCAGCAGCTCGAGACATTGCGCGCCCGTCATGCCACCGTCACCCCCGTCAGCAGGGTATGCAGCCGCAGCACAAGGCCCGCCCCGCAGGCCAGGCACGCGGCCACCAGCACCGCGTCGATCAGGCGGATGGTGCCGGAGAGGTAGTCCCCCCGGACGAAGTCCCGGATGGACATGGTAAAGGCGACGCCGGGGGTCAGGATCATCAGCGCGCCGATGGCGGCGTGGTTGACGCTGGCCGCCAGGGGCCCGCTGGCCAGGATGCACACCAGGGTGATCAGCGCCGCGCCGGTCAGCTTGAGGAAGAGCGCGGGCAGCCGCCGGCACAGCCACAGGTAGACGCTGACGGCGCAGCCCGCGGCCGCCGCGGCCGCCGCGTCGGCCAGACCCCCGCCGAACATGAAGGCGAAGGCCGCCGAGCCCACCGTCCCGCTGAGGATCTGAGCAGCCGCCCCGGGGAAGGGGATGCGCCGCGCCGCGGCCAGCTGCACTTCGGCCTCGTCCAAACCGGCCCGGCCCTCGGCCAGCTCGCGCGAGAGCTCATTCACCGCGGCCACGCGGCCCAGGTGCACCGTGCGCGCCGGCACGTTGCGCACCTCGCTGATCTCGGCGGTGCCCGCCGACGCGAAGATGCCGTTGGTCAGCACATAGACGTGGAACTCGCGCAGATGCAGGCTGCGGGCCATGATCTGCATGGTCTGCTCGGTGCGGAACACCTCGGCCCCGTTCTCCAGCAGGGTCTGCCCCGCCGCCATGATAAAGTCCATGATCCGCCGGCGCTGCTCGCCGTCTGGATGAAGCTGGATGTCAGACATATGCCCTCCGTCATTTGCGCTTTTTCTTCTTCACGGTATACCCGAACGTGCCCAGCCGCCGGCCCAGGGCGCGGTATTCGCCGTGGCTGTAGGCGATCAGGCGGGCGCGGTCCAGGCAGAGGCGGCCGTTTTCGTCCAAAAGCTCCTCGTCCACCAGCACCCCTGCCACCTCGGCCAGGAACAGCTCGTGGCTGCCCAGGGGGATGCACTGGGTCACACGGCATTCGAGGGCAAGGGGGCTTTCGTCCAGCACGGGGCAGTCCGGGTGGACGGCCCCGGCCCCGGCGTGCAGGCCCAGCGCCGCGAACTTGTCCACGTCGCGGCCGCTCTTCACCCCGCACCAGTCCACCGCGCGCACCAGCGCCTCGGTGGGCAGGTTGACGGCAAAGCGGCCGCTGGCCTTGATCAGGCCGTAGCTGTAGCGCTCGGGCCGCAGGCTGATGGAGACCATGGGCGGCCGGGTGCAGACGGTGCCCGCCCAGCCCACCGTGATCAGGTTGGGCTTTTCGAGGCTGCCGCAGGATACCAGCACCGGCGGCACAGGGTTGAGCAGGGCCGAGCCCTTCCAGCTTTGTTTGGTCATCCGTGGTACTTCCTTTCATAGGGGGCCCAGGTGCGCTCGCTGATGATATAGCGGGGGCGGGCCTTCGTCTCCATATAGATCTTGCCGATATATTCGCCGATCACCCCGAGGCAGACCAGCTGGATGCCGCCCATCAGGCAGACGATGCAGACGGTGCTGGCCCAGCCGGCCACGGTGCTGCCGCACAGGGCGGCCGCCACCGCCCAGATCACCCCGATGAAGCTGAGCACGCTGAACAGCAGCCCGATGCCGGTGATCAGGCGGATGGGCTTGTTCGACAGGCTGGTGATGCCGTCGAAGGCCAGCGCCAGCATTTTGGACAGGGGGTAGTGGCTCTCGCCGGCGATGCGCTCGTGCCGCTCGTAGGCGACGGTGGCGCTGGGGAAGCCCACCAGCGGCACCATCCCCCGCAGGAAGATGTTCACCTCGTGGTAATCCGCAAAGCTTTCCAGCACGCGGCTGCTGATCAGGCGGTAGTCGGCGTGGTTGAACACGATGTCCGCGCCCAGCAGGTTCATCAGGTGGTAAAAGCCCTCGGCCGTGAAGCGCTTGAAAAAGGTGTCGGTGTCCCGGCGGCTGCGCACGCCGTAGACCACCTCGGCCCCCGCCAGGTACTTGCGGATCATCTCGTCCATGGCGTCGATGTCGTCCTGCCCGTCGCAGTCGATCGAGATGGTCACGTCCGCGCCGTTGTCCTTCGCCTCCATCAGGCCGGCCAGCACGGCGGCCTGGTGGCCGCGGTTGCGGCTCTGGCTGATGCCGATGTAGTGCTCGTCGGCTTTGGCAAAATTGCAGATCAGCCGCCAGGTGTCGTCCCGGCTGCCGTCGTTGACGAAGCAGACCCGGCTTTTGCCGCTGACCAGGCCCGCCGCGGCCAGGGCCTGCACCTTTTGCAGAAACAGCGGCGCCGTGATGGGCAGCACCGCCTGCTCGTTGTAACAGGGTACGATGATCCAGAGGATGGGTTTCATAAAGCGAGGCTCCTTGTGATGGCAATTATTGCGATAATTTGCGCAGCGCGTCGGGCTGCAGGAGTTTGAAGCTGCTGCGGTAGGTGTCCAGCAGGCCCTCGCGCTGCATGCGGCCCAGCTCGCGGCTGAGGGCGCTGCGGTCGCAGTTCAGGTAGTCGGCCAGCTGCGCCCGCGTGAATGGGATGCGGAAGGTCAGCTGCCCGGCGCGCTCGGCCTCGGACAGCAGGTAGGCCGACACCTTGGCCCGCAGGCTGCGCAAAAGCAGCAGGTCCACCCGGCGCGCCAGCAGGAAGTATTTGTCGCTGATGGAGCGCACCAGGTTTTGCAGCACGCGCTGGCCGGCGGCGCTGCCCTCGGGGCGCAGCAGCTGGTCGTAGGGGATCAGCAGCACCTCGCAGGGGGCGCGGGCGGTCACCGTCACGGGGCTTGTCAGGCTCGAGCCGCCCAGCACGTCCCCAAAGACCCCGCCCGGGCCCATCCGCGTGATGGGCAGACGGCTGCCGTCGGGGCCGAGGCGGGCCGCCTCGATGGCGCCCGCCAAAACCACCCCCACGCTGTGGCTGGGCTGGCCCGCCTGGACCAGCACCGCCCCGCGGTTGTAGCTGCGGCGCACCGCCCCCAGCCGGCCCAGCAGGCCGTCCAGGTCGGCGGCGCTCAAGCCCCGGAAAAGGGGCGTCGATTGTAAAATGGCAAACTCGTCCATGGGACCACCCTGTCTGTCGCGCCCGGGGCTTTGTTGCCCTCGCAACGGTAATTTCCCTCCCATTATAGTAGAATGATGGCTGCAAAGCAAATGGTTTTGTAGCTTTTTTAAAAAATTTTACAAAGAAGGGGTTTACCGACCATGAAAAAACTTGTTTCCCTGCTGCTGTCGGCGTCGCTGCTGCTGGGCCTTGCGGCCTGCGGCGCGCCCGCGTCCAGCACGGCGGCTTCGTCCGAGGCCGCGTCCAGCGAGGCCGCTGCATCCAGCCAGGCTGCGCCCGAGGCCGCATCCGGCGCGGCGGAGGACACCCTCTCGACGGACGAGGCGGTGCGCATCGCGGGGCTGAAGGGCCCCACCACCATGGGCCTTGTCAACCTGCTGCCCATGCAGGAGGACGGCACGGCCAAGCTCAGCTATGACCTGCAGCTCTACGGCGCGGCGGACGAGATCGTCCCCCTGCTGACGAAGGGCGAGCTGGATATGGCGGCGATCCCCGCCAACCTCGCGGCCACGCTCTACCAGAAGACCGAGGGCGCCATCCAGGTGATGGCGGTGAACACCCTGGGCGTGCTGTACGTAGTGGAAAAGGGCGACACCGTCCAATCGGTGGCGGACCTTGCGGGCCGCACCATCCTGTCCACCGGCAAGGGCACCACGCCCGAGTACGTCCTGCGCTACATCCTGGCGCAGAACGGCCTTGACCCGGACAATGACGTGACGATCGAGTTCTACAGCGAGGCCGCCGAGGTCACCGCGCAGATGGCCGTGGCGGAGGACGCCATCGCGGTGCTGCCGCAGCCCTACGTCACCAGCGCCTCGATGCAGGACGAGAGCCTGCGGGTGGCCCTGGACCTGACCGCCGAGTGGGAGAAGGTCTGCGACACCCAGCTGATCACCGGCGTGACGGTGGTGCGCACGGCCTACGCCGAAGCGCACCCCGACGTGGTGGCCGCCTTCCTGCAGGACTACGCCGCCAGCGTCGCGGCGGCGAACAGCGATCTGGACGGCACCGCCGCCCTCTGCGAAGCGCAGGGCGTCGTGGCGAAGGCCGCCATCGCCAAGGCCGCGCTGCCCGCGTGCAACATCGTGCTGGTCACCGGCGAGGAGATGAAGGCCGACGTCGCGGGCTACGCGCAGGTGCTCTACGACGCCGACCCCGCCGCCGTCGGCGGCGCGATGCCGGACGACGGGTTCTACTGGCTGGACTGACAAGGACAAAGATGGGGACGCCTCTTGCGGGGCGTCCCTGTTTCGTTTATACTTTTGACAGAGAAAGGGGGCCGGATGTTGAAAACGAAACGATCGATCCCCGCCCGGCTGGCCGCGGCGGCCTTCTGGCTGGCGCTGTGGCAGTGGGCGGCGGTGGCCGTGGGGCAGGAGGTGTTCCCAGTGTCGCCGCGGCGCGCCCTGGCGGCGCTCGACCGACAGCGGCCCACGGCGGATTTCTGGGCGCGGGTGGCCTTTTCCAGCGGGCGCATCGTGCTGGGCTTTGCGCTGGGCTGCGCGTGCAGCGCGGCGCTGGCCGTGGCGGCGCGGCTGTCGCGCACGGTGGGCCTGCTGCTGGACCCCGTCATGCAGCTGGTGAAGGCCACGCCGGTGGCCAGCTTCGTGATCCTGGCGCTGGTCTGGGTCCGCGGGCGGGAATTGTCCATCCTCATCAGCTTTTTGATGGCCGTGCCGGTATTGTACGGCGCGCTGTGCACGGGCATCGCCTCGGCCGACGCGCAGCTGCTGGAGATGGCCAGGGTCTTCCGCATCCCGGCGGGGCGGCGGCTGCGGGCCATCTGGCTGCCCGCGGTGCTGCCGGCCTTCCGCGAGGGCTGCCGCACCGCCCTGGGCCTGTGCTGGAAGAGCGGCGTCGCCGCCGAGGTGATCGGCCTGCCCGACGGCAGCATCGGCGACGCGCTGTACCGCGCGAAGATCACCCTGTCCACCGCGGACCTTTTCGCCTGGACGTTGGTCATCATCTGCCTGTCCGCCGCCTTCGAGCGGGCCTTTCTGGCCTTGCTGGGGCTGGCGGTGCGGCGGGCCTGCGGCGCGATGCCGGGACAGGAGGGCGAGGCATGAGCTTGCACATCGAAGGGCTGACCAAGCGCTTTGGCGGCCACACCCTGTTCGAGGGGCTGAGCCTGACGGTCAGGGGCCCGGCGGTGCTCTGGGCGCCCAGCGGCTGGGGCAAGACCACCCTGCTGCGCATCCTGCTGGGGCTGGAGCGGCCCGACGCCGGCACGGTGGCGGGCGCGGGGCGCATGGCCGCCGTCTTTCAGGAGGACAGGCTCTGCCCGCAGCTTTCGGCGGTGGAGAACGTCCTGCTGGTGCTGCCGGGCGGCAAGGCGCAGCGCGGCGCGGTGGAGGCGGACTTTGCCCGCCTCGGCATGGAGGGGCAGGCGCTGACGCTGCCGGCGGCGCGGCTGTCGGGCGGGCAGAAGCGGCGCGCGGCTTTGCTGCGGGCCCTGTGGGCCCAGGCGGACACCCGCCTGTTCGACGAGCCCTTCACCGGCCTGGACCCTGAGGCTGCGGCCCGGGCCGCGGCCCTGCTGCGGGAGCGCTGCGCCGGGGCCCCGGCCCTGCTGGCCACCCACGACCGCGCCGCCATCGAGGCCCTGGGCTGGCCGGTGATCCGCCTGGACGGGATCAGATCAGCTCTTCCAAAATAGCGTTCTGGACGATCATCCCCAGCGGGGTGAGGGTCAGGCGCTGGGGGGTCAGGGTCAGGTAGCCCGCCTGCTGGCAGTGGGCCAGGAAGGCACGCTGCCGGGGGGTGAAGTCCGGCCCGCCCCGGCGGCGGTATTCCGCCAGGTCCAGCCCGCTGGCCAGCCGCAGCTGGAGGATGAGGTAATCCTCGGCGCCGCAGCCCCCGTCGGGCGCCGGACGGGCCGTCCCGGCCACGAAAGCGGCGGTGTCGGCGGGGTAATAAAAACGCTTGCCCCCCAGGCAGCTGTGGGCGGCAGGGCCCAGACCCAGATAGTCCCCGCAGTCCCAGTAGATGCGGTTGTGCCGCCCCTCCCGGCCGGGCCGGGCGAAGCTGGAGATCTCGTATTGCCTGTAGCCGGCGGCGGCCAGCCGTTCCACCGCGTAGAGGTAGAACCCGGCGGCCTGGTCGGCGTCGGGCAGGCCCGCGGGCGGCTGCCGGCCAAAGGCCGACCCCGGCTCGATCTTGAGCAGGTAGGCCGAGATATGGGCGGCCCCGCCCTCCTGGATGAGGGCGAGGGTCTCGTCGAATTCCTCCCGGCTGTAGCGGGGCAGGGCCAGCATGATGTCCCCGCTGACGTTGTCAAAGCCGGCCTGCCGGGCCATCTCGAAGGCGGCGGCCGCCTGGCGGGCGGTGTGGGGCCGCCCGAGGGCGCGCAGCTGGCTGTCCCGGGCCGACTGCACCCCGATGGACAGGCGGTTGACCCCGGCGGCCCGGTAGCCCTGCAGCCGCTCCAGGGTGACGGTCTCGGGGTTGGCCTCCAGGGTCACCTCGGCCCCGGGGCGGGGCGCGGCGGCCGAGATCAGCCGGGCGGCCTGGGCCGGCGTCAGCAGGCTGGGGGTGCCCCCGCCCAGATAGACGGTGTCGGGCGGCCCCGGCAGAGCGGCGGCAAAGCCGGCCAGGGCCCGCAGCAGGGCGTCCACATAGGCGTCCGGCACGGCGCGGGCGGCCCCGGCGGCGTAAAAATCGCAGTACCGGCACCGGGAAAAACAGTAGGGGATATGAAAATATACACCAAACGACAAAACAGTCACAGCCTTTTCATGAATCGTTCATTTCTCTATAGTATACTGTAAGCATCAGAGCGGGGCAAGAGGTCTGGCCCCCGCCTGCAGAAAAAGGAGTGTCATTATGAACTACTACAACAACGATTACGACCGCGGCTACACCGAAGCAACGATGTCCGCAGCCGATTATATGGCACGGACCTACCGCTGGATGGCCTGCGGCCTTGCCGTGACGTTTGGCGTGGCCCTACTGACGGCGATGACGCCGCTGTTCTTCCTGGTCAACTCCCTGTACCTGCTGCTGACCATCGGGGAGCTGGGTCTGGTGTTCTTCCTGAGCGCCCGCATCCAGCAGATGTCGGTGGGCGCCGCCCGGGGCGCGTTCCTGGCCTACTCGGTCCTGAACGGCATGGTGCTGAGCTATTACTTCATGCTGTTCTCGGTGGGCACGCTGATCATGGCGTTCCTGAGCACGGCGGTCTACTTTGGGCTGATGGCCTTCTACGGCCACACCACCAACCGCGACCTGACCAGCTGGGGCCCCAAGCTGATGATGGGCCTGATCGCCATGATCTTCACCGGTCTGGTGGGCGCCCTGTTCGACTTTGGGATCGGCTCGGTGCTGCTTTACAACGGCATCGGCCTGGTGGTCTTTATGCTGCTGACCGCCTACGATACCCAGAAGCTGCACCAGCTGTACGCCTACTACTCGATGGACAGCGCCCTGGCCGAGAAGGCCAGCGTCTACGGCGCTCTGACCCTGTATCTGGACTTCATCAACATCTTCCTGCTGGTGCTGCGCCTGCTGGGCATGGGCGGCCGGAACCGGGATTAAAACCTGCCGCCCTTCCGCGGAACCCCCGCGGGAAGGAATGGAATCAACCAACCAAAAGCGCCTGTCACGTGTTCCCCACGCGGCAGGCGCTTTCTTGTGCTCAGCGGTCCAGACGGTATTTTTGGATGCGCTTTTCGGCCAGCTCATAGACCTCCTCGTCGGCACGGACGCCAACGACGATGACCAGCATGGACGTTTCGGTGCGCTGGAGTTTGTAGACGGCCCGCAGCCCGGCGGTGCGCAGCTTGATCTTACAGCAGCCCGCCAGGCTGCCGCTCAATGGCTTGCCGTAGCCGCCCTCCGCGGCGGGCAGCGGGTTCTGACTGACCTTTTTGAGCGCTTTCTGGATCAAGCTCCATTGGCTTTTGTCCAGGGATTTGATGTCTTTCTTTGCTTCCGGCAGGAAATCAACCGTCCAGTTCATTCAACCTCTACGTCCTCCCAGCCGGCTAAATCGTCCTCGGTGAGGCCCAGTTCCTGCATCATCTCATCCCAGGAAACCAGCGTTTTGGGGTCGTAGTGGGCCAGCCGTTCGGCGGCGATGGCTTCCAGCTTGGCGTCGTTCACCGCGTCCATCAGCCGGACGTATTCCTCCGGCGAGAGAAGGACGCACTCGGCGACGTTGTTCTTCATGACCACCTTTGCGCCACTCTTGCGGACATCTTCAAAAATTTTGCCCGCCTGCCCCCGGTTGAACAGCGAAATGGGGACGGTGTTCTTGATTGCACTGATGACAGATGCCATACAAATCGCTCCCTTCTACCTATAGTATAGCATAGGACAGGGAAAAGGACAATAAATTTATCGATGAATTTGCTGTCAAACGGGCGCTTTCGCCTCAAGATGAAAGCGACTTGGCCGGGTGCCAGTAGAGCTGCACCCCGCCGTAGGAGCGGGTGCGGAGGTTTTCGCTGCCGGCAGGCTGTCCGGGGTCGGTGCCGTCCAGAGCATCGGACAGGATCTTCAGGACGGCATCTAAGAGGGCGATGGAATCGGAACAGAGCCGGGCCGGCTCCAGAGCGCCGAAATGCCCGTGGTAGATGCGGTCGAATGCGGATGCGTGGGCCCGGATATGGAGCAGGTCGCCGTAAACGGTGCGGATATCGGCAGCGGTGACGCTGAACCGGGACGAAAGGCCGTCGCCGGCAAACAGGATGCGGGACTGGAAGTCCAGCACGGCAATCTCGCCGGCGGTGTGGCCCCGCTCTTCCAGAATCTGCACCTGACGCCCGCCGAGGTCGATCACCTGGTCGGGCTTCAGCGGGTGAAATCGGTGGACGGCGTATCGGTCCGGTAGGACGCCGCCGGGGATGACAAAAAGGTTGTCCGGGTTTGTGTCAAACTGCGCTTTGCAGTTGGCGACGAAAGCCTGCTGCGGGAGGGGCGGCTCCGCCTCATCGACCAGATGAGAGGCGGCAAAAGCCTTTGCGCGGGGGATGTCTGCCGGGTGCAGATAGATGTCCTCAAACTGTCCGATGCCGCCCATGTGGTCGCTGTGGGCATGGCTCAGGACCAGCATAATGGGCTTATCCGTGACCCGGCGGACCTGCTCTGTCATATCTACATTGCCCAACCCTGTGTCGATCAGCATGGCCCGCTCCGCGCCGACAATCAGGGCGGGGGACTGCATCCCCATCAGGTTGAAAAGATAGGTGTCCTTTGCCACTTCCAGAATAACGGGTTCTTTGAGCATAACATTCCCTCCTTATGGCCCAATCTAACCACAAGGGCCATCGGATGTCAACACAAAAGACCCCCGTCCTTGCGGACAGGGGCCGATGATGCTTCACTTTACCGCGCAGCCTGCCCTGCCTGACGGACAGGACAGAAGGGGGCGCAGCTTACAGGTTGAAGTACCGCTTTGCGTTGTCGAAGCAGATGCCGCGGACGATCTTCTCCAGAGCCTTCTCGTCGTTGGGATACTCGCCGTCCTCGACCCACTGGCCGATGATGTTGCACATGATGCGGCGGAAGTAGTCGTGGCGGGTGTAGCTCAGGAAGCTGCGGCTGTCGGTCAGCAT
>CALXGZ010000100.1 GCA_944387975.1 uncultured Faecalibacterium sp. | reverse complement strand
CAGGTCTTTTCGATCTCGTCCCAGGTGACGTTCTTGTTGATGACGTCCCGCAGGCGCTGGGTGCCGGCCTCGGCCGCGAAGGTCAGGCCGCTCTTGCGCACGCGGGTGGTCTTTTCGATCAGGCTCTCGGAGAAGTTGTCCATCCGCAGCGAGGGCAGCGAGAGGCTGACATGCTCAGCCGGGGCCCAGCTGTTCAAGCCGTCCAGCAGCTCTTCCAGCTGGCTGTGGTCCGAGGTGGACAGGCTGGACAGGCTCAGCTCCTCATAGCCGGTGTTGGCGCACAGGTCCTGCGCGGCCTTGTTCAGCAGCGCGGCGTCCCGCTGGCGCATGGGCCGGTACAAAAAGCCCGCCTGGCAGAAGCGGCAGCCCCGCACGCAGCCGCGCAGCACCTCGATGCTGGCGCGGTCCTGGATGGCCCCCACCATCGGCACCACGAAGTTCGTGGGCGGGGCGAAGTCGTTCATATTTTGGATGATGGCCTTGGTCACCACCGCCGGTACCCCCGGCTGGTTGGGCGCGATGGACTTGACCCGGCCGTCCTCGTAATAGTCCACGTCGTAAAAGGCCGGGATGTAGACGCCGGGGATCTGCGCGATGCGCAGCAGCAGCTCGTGCTTGGAGATGCCCTCGCGCTTGCCCTGCTCGATGGCGGCGCAGATGGCGGGCAGCTGGCGCTCGCCCTCCCCCAGCTGGATCACATCGAAAAAGGAGGCCAGCGGCTCGGCGTTGCAGGTGCAGGGCCCGCCCGCCACGATCAGCGGCCAGCGCCCGTCCCGCTCCGCGGCGTACAGCGGGATGCCCGCCAGGTCCAGCATGGCCAGGATGTTGGTGTAGGACAGCTCGTATTGCAGCGTAAAGCCCACCGCGTCGAAGGCGGTCAGCGGGTCCTTGCTCTCCAGGGTGTACAGGGGCAGGCCCAGGCGCTGCATCTCGGCCCGCATGTCCAGCCAGGGCATAAAGGCGCGCTCGCACCACCAGTTCTCGCGCTGGTTGAGCAGCTCATAGAGAATCTTCTCCCCCAGAAAGGACATGCCCACCTCGTAGGTGTCAGGGAAGCAGAAGGCGAAGCGCACGTCCACCTTCTCCTTTTCTTTGTATACGCTGCCGGGTTCGCCGCCGGTGTAGCGGCCCGGCTTCTGCACATGGCTCAGGGCCTCTTTCAGCTTCGGGCTGATGCCGAAGGCCGGCTTTTCGGCCGGGAGGGCGTCCAAAGCGCTGCGCAGCGCGGTGTTCAGCTCCTGATCGATCATCGGTTCCTCCATTTTGGTATTCGTTCTATCTATTGTACCCTATTTTGGCGCGGATTGCAATTTGTTCCTTGCATCCCGCGCCGCCGCCCAGGCCGCGCCCAGCATCCCCGCCCCGTCCAGCGGCGGGACGGGCAGCAGGTTGAAGGCCCCAGTCAGCACGTTCGCCGCCAGAAAGGCCGCGTCCCACACCGTCAGCCGGGCCGACGCCCGGGCATACCACACGGCGGCCAGCAGCGCGTTCATGCCCGGGCCGGCCGCCGCCAGCAAAAAGCGCCGCCCCGGCGTCAGGCGCGCGCCGCCCGTGCGCATGCACAGGCCGGTGACGCTCACCTCGATCAGGGGCAGACGCCGGCACAGCAGCAGATAGGCCAGCACGTGCCCGCACTCGTGCAACGCCGCCGCCAGCAGCCCCAGCCGCAAAAAGCCGCTGGCGTCAAAATACAGCAGTATATACAGCAGCAAACAGCAGGGGAACGGGTCGCGGAAGACAAGGCAGCCCGCGCGCAGCCGCCGCGGGAAGGCCGGCCCCCTCACCCCGGCAGGCCCAGCAGGGCCGATGGGTCGTAGCGCACCGAGCGGGCCAGCAGCTCGAAGTGCAGGTGCGGCCCGGTGGCCCGGCCCGTCTGGCCGGCGGTGCCCAGCACCTGCCCCGCCCGCAGCACCTGGCCCGGCCGCGCAAAGAGGTATTGCAGGTGGGCGTAGAGCGTTTCGACCCCGTCCGCGTGGCACAGCCGGAGATACAGGCCGTAGCTGCCGCTGCGCCCCGCCGCCAGCACCACGCCGTCCAGCGCGGCAAGCACGGGCGTGCCCTCCGCGCAGGCGAGGTCCACCCCTTTGTGGAAGGCGGCCTCTTCCCCGCTGCCGTTCTCATCCAGGGGGTCGGCCCGCCAGCCGTAGCCCGACGATACGCTCCAGCCGCTTGTCCCCAGCGGAAAGGCGAAGGCCCCCGCCGGGCGCAGGCCGTGCAGACTGCAGCCCGTCGGGGCGTCCGGGCCCGCGCAGGCCCGCAGCGCCAGGGCCGCCGCCGCACAGCACAGCAGCCCGCACAAAAGGGCGGCCAGGCGCCTTGCACTGCGCCCGGCGGCCCTTGGGCGGGCTGTATGCCGTTTTATATCGATCCGATGCCGTTTTATCCGCCTTGCCCGCACAGGTCTGTCCCCCTTTTCATGGGAACATTCTATGCAGGGCGGCGGCGGGGTTATGCCTTTTTTACCCGCGCCTGCGGCCAAAGAGGCTGCGGCGCAGCCGTGCGAAAAGGCCCTTGGGTTCATCCTGCACCGCCACGACGGTCTCCGCGGGGCGGTGCGCCGTCGCTTCTTTTGCCAGGGCGGCGGGCTCCCGGACCAGGGCCGGTTCCGGCTGGGCCGCCGGGGCAGGCTGTGCGTCGGGCTCTTTCGCCGGGGCAGGGTCCTCCGCCTGCGCTGCGGGCTGCGCGGGCGCGGCCTCGGGCCGGGCCGGGGCGGCGGGCTGCGGGGCGGACGTTTCCACAACGGCGGCGGGGGCCGGGCCGCGGGTCCAGTCGTCCCGGAACAGCTCGTACATGCCCATCTGGCTGTTGACGAGGGGCTCGCCGGGGGCGGGCTTGACCTTCTGGTAGCTGCCGTCGGGGCCCATCTCGCGGGCGTTGACGTTGTCGGCCAGCTGCATGCGCAGGATGTCGCTCAGCTTCTGCACCAGGACGGGGTCCTGGATGCGGACGCCCACCTCGACCCGGCACTCGGTGTTGCGGGTGAGGAAGTCGCCCGAGGCGATATACACGCGGGTCTCGCGCCCGTCGTAGAAGCTGTAGATGCGGGCGTGCTCGAGGTAGCGGCCCACGATGCTGCGGATGTGCAGGTTCTCGGTCTTGCCGGGGACGCCGGCGCGCACGCAGCAGATGCCGCGGACGATCATATCGATGCGCACGCCGGCGCAGCTGGCCTCCTCCAGCTTGAGGATGATGTCCCTGTCGCTGATGGAGTTGTTTTTCAGGATCATGGAGGCGGGGCGGCCCAGGCGCGCGGCCTCGATCACGCGGTCCATCTCGTCCAGCAACACGCTCTTGAAGCGCAGCGGCGCCACCAGCATCTGGTCGGTCTCTTCGGTCAGCTGCTGCACGGCCAGGTTCTGGAACACGCCCGCCGCCTCTTCGCCGATGGCGGGGTCGGCGGTGATGAAGGACAGGTCCGTATACAGCTCGCTGGTCTTTTCGTTGTAGTTGCCGGTGCCGATCTGCGTGATGTAGGAATAGCCCCCCGCGCTCTTGCGGGTGATCAGGGTCAGCTTCGAGTGGACCTTGTAGTCGTCGAAGCCGTAGACCACGGTGCAGCCGGCCTCTTCCAGCTGCTTGGACCAGTCGATGTTGTTCTGCTCGTCGAAGCGGGCGCGCAGCTCCACCAGGGCCACCACTTCCTTGCCGTTTTCGGCGGCGTCCACCAGGGCCTGCACGATCTGCGACTCGCGCGCGAGGCGGTACAGCGTCATCTTGATGGAGATGACCTCGGGGTCACGCGCGGCCTTTTTCAGCATCAGGATGAACGGCCGGATCGACTGGTAGGGGTAATACAGCAGCACGTCGTGCTTTTGCACCTCGGCGGTCAGGCTGTAGTTGAGCGGCGGCATCATGGGCCGGGCCGGCGCGTAGAACAGCTCGGCGTGGCCGTCCTTTTCGATGCGGCCGTCCAGCGTGTAGAAGAAGCTCAGGTCCAGCGGGCTCTTCTGCTCAAAGACGCGGCGGTGGTTCAGCTCCAGCCGGGCGCAGAGCATCTTGACGATCTCGGGCGCGGGGCCGGGGGTGACCTGCAGGCGGACGGCCGCCAGCTTGCGCCGGCGCTTGAGCAGCTCGGTCATGATCTCGCGGTAGTCGATGTCGTGGTCCATCATCCCCTCTTTGACGTCGATGTCGGCGTTGCGGGTGACGCGGAACAGGCATTTTTCAACGATGCTCTCCTTGGCGAAGACCATGCTGACATAGTGGTAGACCAGCTCCTCCGTCAGGGCGAAGAGGGTCTCGCCCTCGCGCTTGAAGAAGCACAGCCGCTCCATCTGGCTGGAGATGGGGATGATGCCCAGGCTCATCTCCCCTTCCTTCTTATCCTTCAGCAGCACGCCGAGGTAGATCTCCTTGTTGCGCAAAAAAGGGAAGGGGTGGCGGTTGTCCACGATCTGCGGGCTGAGGATGGGCAGCAGCTCGTTCTGGAAGTACTTCTTCCAGAAGCGCTCGTCCTCCTTGCCCACCTTGTCGAAGTTGACCTTGCGGTAGCCGTGCTCGGCCAGCGCCTCCAGCGCCTTGTGGTAGTACTTGTCGCAGTCCGCCTGCAGCTCGGCCGTCTTGGGCATGATGGCGTTCAGCTGTTCTTCGGCCGTCATGTTGGTCTTGTTCTCGGGCTTTTCCTTTTTGCCCTTGAGGTTGGCGCGCTCCTGCAGCGAGCCGACGCGCACCATGAAGAACTCGTCCAGGTTGGAGCCGTAAATGGCCAGAAACTTGAGCTGCTCGGCCAGGGGGACGTTTTTGTCCTTGCCCAGCACCAGGACCCGCTGGTTGAAGTCCAGCCAGCTGAGCTCCCGGTTGATAAAGATATTGTCTTCCTTCATTTCCTCATTCCCCTTCCGTCCCGGGGCCGCTCACATACGCGATGCCGCCCCAGTCTTCGATGGTGTTTTGGGTAATTCCGCTTACCCGCGTTACGTCCTCGACCCGCGCATAGGGGCCGTTTGCCGCGCGGTCGGCCAGGATGGCCCGGGCGCGCTGTTCGCCGATGCCGGGCAGCGTGCACAGCGCTTCCAGCCCGGCGCTGTTCAGGTCCACGCGCGCCGCGTCCAGCAAGGTGCCGGCGCGCACGGTCCGCGCCGCGCCGTCCGGCGGGCGCAAGGGCGCTGCGTCCCACACGGCCAGCGCGGCGAACAGCGCCGACACCGCCAGGGCCGCGGCCAGAAAGCCGCGCTCGCGCCCGTCCAGGCCTTTCCCTACCATTGTACTGTATCCTCCCCAAAAAAGAAAGCCCTCCGCAGCCGGTGCGGAGAACTTTTTACAAGGATTTTACCCGCGGCCGGGCCTTTTTGCGCTTTACCTGCCGCTGTTCCGCACCAGCTGGTAGAGGTATTCGGCCGCGGCCCCCTCGCCCGCGCGGCAGAAGGTGGTCTGCCCGGCCGCAAGGCGCAGCTCGGCGGGGGCGTCGAAGGCGGCGGCGCTCTGCCCGGCCAGGCGCAGCAGCTCCAGCATGGCGGGGCTGCCGGCCAGCACCGCCACATCCTCGGGCGAGAGCATGGCCCCCGCGCACACCGAGCTGAAGGCCGCCCCCATGCTGACCGACGCCGGGGTCAGCGCCAGGCAGTCGATGGCAAGGCGCTCCTGCCGGACGGGGGCCGCGCTCTCCTCCAGGGCCTTTTCAAAGGTCTGTAAGGCGGGTATGGTCTTGGCGTCCTGGTACAGCAGCACCCGCAGCACGTCGGCGCAGGGCACGCTTTCGGGCTGGGCCAGCAGGTAGGGCGTCCACTCCCGGCGCAGGTGGCGCTCCAGCGCGTGGTTCATGCGGCAGACCCGCGTCGCGCCGTCCTTCATCTGCAGGGCGATGCCAATGCCCGGGGCCGCCGGGAGCTTGGCCAGGAAGCCGTCCCCCAGCGCGGCGAAGCTGCCCATCGGCTGGCCGCTGCCGGCCGCAAAGCTGTACACCAGCGCCCCGCCGCACAGCAGCGCGGGCGCGGCCAGCGGCACGCTGCCCAAAATGGCCCGCACCGCCTTGGGCGTCTTTTGCGAAAACACGGTCAGCCGGCCGCCCCGCGCGCAGAACAGCTGCAAAACGTCCCGCAGCACCTGCGTCAGGTTGCCGTCGGGGCCCAGCATCAGGGCGTCCAGGTCGCACAGGACCAGCGTGGATTCCAGTTTCATGCGCGGCGCCTCCTCAGTTCGGCCAGGAAATGGGTGAAGTAGTCGGGCAGCGGGCTGTCGAAGGACAGCGCCTGGCCCGTGACGGGGTGGATAAAGCCCAGCGTCTTGGCGTGCAGGCACTGCCCGTGCAGGCTGGCGATGCAGTTGTGGGGGCCGTAGACCGGGTCCCCCGCCACCGGGTGGCGGATCGAGGCCATGTGCACCCGGATCTGATGGGTGCGGCCCGTCTTGAGCCGGCACTCCAGCAGAGTGAACTCGCCCAGGCGCTCCAGCACCTTCCAGCCGGTATAGGCGTACTTGGTGTGGGGCTCGCCTGCGGGGTAGACGGCCATCTTTTTGCGGTCGGCCTTCGAGCGGCCGAGATAGCCCTCCACAACGCCCTCGTCCTGGGCAAAGCCGCCGTAGACCACCGTCTGGTAGGCCCGCTGGACGCTGTGCTCCGCCATTTGGCGCGACAGGCCGATGTGGGTGGCGTCGTCCTTCGCCACCACCAGCAGGCCGCTGGTGTCCTTGTCGATGCGGTGGACGATGCCGGGGCGTATCTCGCCGCCTATGCCCGACAGGCTGCCCCGGCAGTGCCACAGCAGCGCGTTGACCAGGGTGCCGTCGGGGTTGCCGGGGGCCGGGTGCACCACCATGCCCTTGGGCTTGTTCACCACCAGCAGGTGCGCGTCCTCATAGACGATATCCAGCGGGATCTCCTGCGCTACGGCCGCGATGGGCGCGGCGTCCGGGATCTCCACCAGGATGGTGTCCCCCGCTTTCAGCTTGCGGTTTTTGGCCGCCGGCTGGCCGTTGGCCAGCACGTGCCCTTCGGCCATCAGGTTTTGCAGCGCACTGCGCGACAGGCCCGTGTCCTCCCCGGCCAGGAAGCGGTCGATGCGCTGGCCGGCGTCCTCGGCCTCGACGGCAAATTCACGCTGTTCCATGGGTCACTTGTCCCCTTCCGCTTTGTCCTTGGCCTCGGGGCTGCGGCGCTCTTCCAGGATGACCGCCAGCACCCACAGCGCCATGCCCACGCACACGCAGATATCGGCAAAGTTGAATACGGCAAAGTTCATGAACAGCAGGTTGATATAATCCACCACCCGGCCCGCGGCGATGCGGTCGATCAGGTTGCCGATGCCGCCGCCCAGCACCAGCACCAGGGCCCAGCGCTGCAGCTGGTCCTTCTGGCAGTGGGTGAACAGCCACCAGGCGATGAACAGCATGCCGATGCTGGTGGCGGCGATCAGCACCTCCTGCCGGCCCCACAGCAGGCTGAAGGCCATCCCCTCGTTGTAGGTGAAGTGCAGCTCCACCACGTGGGGGATCAGCGGCATCGAGCCCACGGGCTGTAAGTTCTGCACGGCCCAGAGCTTGATGGCCTGGTCGATGCCCACCAGCGCCGCGATGGCGATGAGATTTAGGAACACAAACATAGACGAATACTCCCGGGGCGCGGGCCGGCAGGCCGCGCGGGCCCCCTGCCGCGCCCCCTTTTTTGCAAAGAGCGGCGTCCCCCCAAAAGGGAACGCCGCTATTCCGTTTTAAACCTTCGGTAACGCTGTTCAGCCCTCGATTACGCTGGCGCAGCGGGCGCAGAGGGTGGGGTGGGCCGCATGGCTGCCGATGTCGGCGCTGTACTTCCAGCAGCGCTCGCACTTTTCGCCGGCGGCGTGCTCGGCGGCGACGCCCAGGCCCGCAATGGCCGAGGCCGCGCCGCCCTCGCCCTTGACCAGCTCCACGCGGGAGACGATCATCAGGTCGGCCAGCTCGTCCATCGGGACGCTGTTCAGCAGCGCGTAGTTCGCGTCGTCGCAGTACAGGGTGACGGCCGCCTCCAGCGAGGCGCCGATCTTCTTGTCGTTGCGGGCGGCCTCCAGGGCCTTCTTGACCTCGTCGCGCACGGCGATCAGGCCCGCCCACTTGGCCTTGAAGGCTTCATCGGCGGCGTACCGGCCGGCGTGGGGCATATCCTCAAAGACGACGTAGCGGTTCATGCCCGCGGTCTTGGGCATAAAGTCCCAGATCTCCTGGCTGGTGAAGCAGAGGATGGGGGCGATGATCTTATCCAGGGCCACCAGGATCTTGTACATGGCGGTCTGCGCCGCCTGGCGGGCCGCGCCGTTGGTGCAGTACAGGCGGTCCTTCGTGACGTCGAGGTAGAAGTTCGACATAGCCACCACGCAGAAGTTGTACACGGCGTGGTAGACCTTGTTGAAGTTGTAGGCCGCGTAGCCGGCGTCGGTCTCCTTCAGCAGGTCGTCGAGGGCGGCCAGGGCCCAGCGGTCGATCTCCTGCAGCTGCTCGTCGGGCAGCATGTCGGTGTTGGGGTCGAAGCCGTCCAGGTTGCCCAGGATGAAGCGGGCGGTGTTGCGGATCTTGCGGTAGGCTTCGCTCAGCTGCTTGAAGATGTTCTTGCCGGCGCGCACGTCCACCGTGTAGTCGGACGAGGCCACCCACAGGCGGATGATATCCGCGCCGTAATCCTTGATGATCTCGGCGGGCTCGACGCCGTTGCCGGCGCTCTTGTGCATCTGCTTGCCCTGCTCGTCCACGACCCAGCCGTGGCACAGCACGGACTTGTAGGGGGCGATACCCTGGCTGGCCACGCTGGTCAGCAGGCGGGACTGGAACCAGCCGCGGAACTGGTCCGCGCCCTCCATATACAGGTCGGCGGGGTAGCGCAGCTCGGGCCGCTCGCCCAGGACGGCGCTCCAGGTCGAGCCGGAGTCGAACCAGACGTCCATGATGTCGGTGTCCTTGGTCCACTCGGCGCCGCCGCAGTGCTCGCACACTTCGCCGGCGG
>CALXGZ010000099.1 GCA_944387975.1 uncultured Faecalibacterium sp. | reverse complement strand
GGGCGAGTAGAGCGGTTCGACGTGGGCGTACTCGGCCGCGTGGAGGAAATAACCGTAAGCCGGCGTGTTGATGAGCACCTTTTCGTCCGGGGTACAAAGGGTCTCGGTGAACTGGTACAGCGCCGGGATGATGCCGGGCGAAAAGCACAGTTCCTCCTCGGGGAACTCCCAGTCATAGTGGTCTTTGCACCACTTGACAAAAGAGTTGTAGTAGTCGTGGTCGTACACGCCGGTGTAGCCGAAGATGCGGCGGTCGATCCGCTTGCGCATCTCGTCCAGGATCTCGGGCGCGACGCCAAAGTCCATATCCGCCACCCACATACGGACGAACTCGTCGTCCTTGTAGGGGAACACTTTCTCGGGGCCGGCATGGAAGATATACCCGCGGAAGCCGTCGGTGCTCAGGGCATTGGTATGCTGCCGGTCGATGATCTCGTCAAAATTGTACATAAGAAACACTCCTTTTTCAGCGGTACGCGCAGCTCACAGAATGGTGCGGATCCAGCCGGCGGGGGCCTCGATGGTCCCCATCTGCATCCCGGTCAGCAGGTCGTAGAGCTTCTGCAGCACCGGACCCATCGTTTCCATCCCGCTGGCAAAACAGATCTCGCGGCCGTGGTCCACGATCTTACCCACCGGGGAGATGACCGCCGCCGTCCCGCACAGGCCTGCCTCGGCAAAGTCGGGCAGTTCAGCCAGCGCCACAGGGCGCTCGGTAACGGTCAGGCCCAGACGGTCCCGCGCCACTTCCACAAGGGAGCGCCGGGTGATGGAGGGCAGGATGGAAGCCGATTTCGGGATGACCAGCTCCCCGTCTTTGGTCACAAAAACGAAATTTGCGCCGCCGGTCTCCTCCACCAGGGTACGGGTGACCGGATCGGGGAACAGGTTCTCGTCATAGCCCCTGTCGTGGGCCTCGACATAGGCGTGCAGGCTCATGGCGTAGTTCAGGCCAGCCTTGACATGACCAGTGCCGCGGGGCGCCGCCCGGTCAAAGTCGCTGACACAGAGGGTCAGGGGCTTTGCGCCGCCCTTAAAGTAGGGTCCTACCGGGGTGCAGAACAGCCGGAACTGAAATGCGCTGGCAGGTTTCACCCCGATCACAGGGTCGGTGCCGAACAGATAGGGCCGCAGATAGAGGGTCGCGCCGGTGCCGTAGGGCGGCACCCAGGCTGCGTTGGCCCGCACCACCCGGTCCACCGCCTCCAGAAACATCTCCTCGGGCGGCGCGGGCATCTCCATATAGCGGGCCGAATCAGCCATTCGTTTGGCGTTCTGATCGGGGCGGAATGTCACGATGTGTCCGTCCGCCGTGGTATAGGCTTTCAGCCCTTCAAAGACCTGCTGGCTGTATTGCAGGATATTGGCGCACTCGTTCAGAACGATGTCCGCCTTCCGGGTCAGCCCGCCCTTGCCCCATGCGCCGTCTTTGTATTCGGCGACATAGCGGTAATCGGTCTGATGGTAGCTGAAGCCGATGTGCTCCCAATCCAGATTCTTCTTTTCCATCTGCGGTCCCCCCTCTTTGTAATGCCTTTACGCCTCGGCCGCTGCCTCGATCTCGCACAGGGCGTTCTTGGGCAGTGTCTTGACGGCCACGCAGGAGCGGGCCGGGCAGCCGGTGAAGTACTTGGCGTACACCTCGTTGAAAGCGGCAAAGTCTCCCATATCCGCCAGGAAGCAGGTGGTCTTAAAGACCTTTTCGGCGCTGGAGCCGGCGGCTTCCAAAATGGCGATCACGTTCTTGCAGCTCTGCTCGGCCTGGGCGGCGATGCCTGCGGGCATCTCGCCGGTGGCGGGGTCAACCGGGAGCTGGCCGGACGTATAGACGGCGCTGCCCACCACAAAACCCTGGGAGTAAGGCCCGATCGCGCCGGGCGCGTTCTTGGTGTCGATCTTTTTCATGGTAATGTTCCTTTCCTGTTTGATTGAATCGATAGCGGTTTGTTTCCCCACCTGTCTGGCCCGGCGCGCGGAGATGGAAAAACGCACGCCGGGCACAGCCAGGCTCCAAGGGGAAAAGGAGGTCTCCTCAGCCTTTACGGACCAGTTGAGAGGTGATGTTGTAGACAGCCTGCTTGACCAGGGTGGGGTCGGTAGCGAGGTTCAGCCGGACGAAGCCCTTGAAGTGCTCGCCGAACTGCTCGCCATAATCCACCGCCAGCTTGCAGTCCTTGAGGATGAAGTCATGGACTTCTTCCGCCGGCATATACCGGCGCAGGTCAATGAGGGCGAGATAGGTTCCTTCCAGCGGGGTGACAAGGACATCGGGCGCTTTCTCGTGCAGCTCGTTCTTGAGACAGGTGTAATTGGATTCAATTACGCCGGTCAGAGCGTCCAGCCACTCGCCGCCTTTGGTGTATCCCGCAATGGTCGCGGTCTGGCCCATCAGGTTGATGGCGTTGCGGTTCATGCCGCGGGCGAACAGATCATACCGGGCGCGCAGTTTCTCGTCCGGGATGATGATGTGGGAGTGGAGCAGCCCGGCCAGATTGAAGGTCTTGGAGGCGGAGTTCAAGGTGACGATCCGGTCGTTGTACCTGCCGCCGGCCACCTTGAGGGCGGGCACGAACGTATGCCCGAACAGGCACAGGTCCTGATGGATCTCGTCCGAAACGATCAGCACATTGTGGCGGCGGCATATCTCAAACAGACGCGCCAGTTCTTCTTCCGTCCAGACACGGCCCGCGGGGTTGTGGGGCGAGCACTGGAGCAGCAGCCTGACCCGGTTTTTGATCATCGCTGTTTCGATGGCGTCGTAATCCATCGTGAAGCAGTCGTTCTCATCGCAGTGCAGGTCCACGGCCACCAGCTTGCGGTCGTTGTAAGTGACCACATTGTGGAAGGGATAGTAGACCGGCGTCAGGATCATGCAGCTGTCGCCCGGCTGGGTAAAAGCCTGGATCATCCATGCAATAGCCGTCACGCAGCCGGTGCAGAACCGGACCGATTCTTTGGCTACCGGCAGGCCGTAGCGGCTCTCCATCCAGTTGGAGAGGGCCGGGTAGTAAGCCTCCGGCACGTCCGAATAGCCGTAGACGCCGTGTTTCACACGTTCGGTCAGCGCGTCCACAACGGCCTCCGGAGTGCGGAACTCCATGTCGGCGATCCACATCGAGATCAGGTCGCGGGTGCCGAATTTCTCCTCCATCTCGGCATCCCATTTGTTGCAGTCGGTGTTGTGACGGTCCACCAGATAGCGGCGGATGAATTCTTCCTGGGTCATAGGGAACGCTCCTTTCTCAAACCGTACCGGTCCAGCCCGTGACGGTCAGGAGGAAAACGATCACACAGGCAAGGGCGATGAAGCACAGCACCTTCGGGAAGACCCACTTGAACCACTTGGCAAAGGGGACGTTGGCCATCGCGCAGGAGCCGATCATCCAGCCCAGCAAAGGCGAGACAAGGTTGGTAAAGCTATCGCCCATCTGGTAGGCGACCACGGCCAGGTTGAGCTGCAGGCCCAGGGCCTCGGCTACCGGCTTCATGATGGGGACCAGGATCGCCGCCTTGGAAGTGGCGGAAGGGATGATGGGGTTGATGATCGAGACGATGAGAGTCAAGCCGACACTGGCCACCGAGCGGGGCAGCGCCATCAGAGGCTGGGTGAGGACGCAGACGATGGTATGGATGACGTTGCCGTTTTCCAGCACCAGCGAGATGACCTTGGCCAGGCCGATGACGAAGGCGACGAAAGCCATCGACGCCAGACCCTTGGAAAAGCTGTTGCCCAGCTGGTCGGCGCTCATGCCGCCGATGATGCCCACCAGCACCATGGTGATGAGCATGACTGCGATCATAAAGTCGAAGGTCAGGTCGGAGTCGCCGCCCAGCAGCGGGAAAAGGGCAATGATGAGGTACTGCGCGATGAAGATGATCAGGACCAGGATCTTGCGCCAGGTCATCTTGACCTCTTTGATGAGGCCGTTCTCCTCGTCGGCGCTGACGGCTGCGTCAGGACGCCAGCCCTCGCTGTACATCAGGGACTTGGCGGGGTCTTTGCGGATCTTCTTGACATAGCGCAGGACCATGACGATGGCCACCGCCAGGAAGAAGTTCATGATGATCAGGCGGGTGAAGAAGGCGGAATAGGGGATGACGCCCATCAGCATCTGGGTGGTGGCCTGCTGGGCAGGGCCGGTGCCGAAGCCCACCAGCGCCGCGAAGGTGGTGACGCCTAGCGCACAGATGGGGTCGAGCCGGAGTTTTTTGGCGAACAGGATGCCGATCGGGACCACCGCGATCAGGGCGTCGGTGCCGCCGAAGCCGCCCAGGTAAGCCATCAAAACCATCATCATGATGACCAGCAGGTTGGGGCCTTTATCTTTCAGCCTGGCCACCGACCAGTTCATCATGTCGTCCATAAC
>CALXGZ010000098.1 GCA_944387975.1 uncultured Faecalibacterium sp. | reverse complement strand
TGGCGCGCGCGCCGTCGGTCTTTTCCTTCTTGCGCTTGATGTTGTTCCATTTGCTATGTCCAGACATTGGGGTAAGCCTCCTAGCTGTATGTTTCACAAAGCCGCCGGCGGCGGCGCGTCGGATCAGACTGTCCTATTGATTTTAGCACAAACGGGGCGCGTATTCAAGCCGTTTTTTCACCCCAGCAGGCGCAGGGCCTTGGGGTAGTGGTTCTTCACGCGGCCGTTTGAAACTTTGCCCCCGCCCAGCGGGCAGCCGTCCACCGTCACGCAGCACCAGCCGGGGCGGGCGGCGCAGGCGTCGATCTCCTGCCCCAGCAGCCAGGCGCGGCAGCGGAGGTCGTCCAGGGTCAGGGGCTCGCAGTTCGCGCACAGGGCCCCGTAGGCGGTGAAGAGATGGTGCCCCGGCACAAAGCGCCCCTTCTGCACCGTGCCGGCCAGCACCCCCGCCCGCAGGATGTGCAGCCCCAGGGGCGGACAGGCCGGGGGCAGCAGCACGCTGTCGCCCAGCACGGCGGCGGGCTTTGCCGCCAGCGCGGGGAAGTTTTCCTGCGCGAAGGCGCGCCAGATCTCCAGCGCCTGGGCCGGGCCGGCGGCCTCGGGCTTTCTGCCCCGGGCGTTTTTGGCCGCGGGCCGGCGCTTTTCGGCCTGCGGGCGCTGCAGGCGGGCCAGCCAGGCGGCTTCCTCCGCGGCGCGGGCGGCGGGGTCCGGCGGCGCGCCCGCCTTGACCAGCCGCGCCAGGAAGTGCCCCTCGCCCCCCTGGCAGGGCCAGATGCGCCGCACAAGGCCCACGTCCAGCGGCAGGCCGCCGGTGCGGTTCGCTTCGCCCGGGCTGCCGAAGGGCGCGAAGGCCCGCTCCATCACGTCGGCCAGGGCAAAGTCCGGGTGGCGCTGCAAAAAGGCCGCCACCTGGCCCTCGTCCTCCTCAGGGGCGAAGGTGCAGGTGGAAAAGACGATCTCGCCGCCGGGGGCGAGGGCCGCCGCCGCGCTGTCCAGGATGGACGCGCCCAGCGCCGCGCACTGGGCCACCAGCGCCGCCGAATGCTGCTCCAGGGCCGCCGGCTCCTTGCGGAACATCCCCTCGCCGGAGCAGGGGGCGTCCACCAGGATGCGGTCGAAAAACTCCGGCAGGGCCGCGGCGATGCGCTCGCCGCTCTCGTTCAGCACAACGGCGTTGGCCACGCCCATGCGCTCGAGGTTGCTTTTCAGCACCTCGGCCCGGGCGGGGACGTACTCGTTCGCGACGAGCAGGCCCTCGCCCTGCAGGGCGGCGGCCAGCTGGCTGGTCTTGCCGCCGGGCGCGGCGCACAGGTCCAGCACGCGCATGCCGGGCCGCACGCCCAGCAGCGGCGCGGCCGAGGCGGCCGACGGCTCCTGCGAGTAAAACACCCCCGCGTGGTGCCAGGGGTGGCGGCCGGGCTTGAAGTCCGGCTGCTCCACCAGGAAGCCCGCCGCGCAAAAGGGCGAGGGCCGCAGCGCAAAGCCCGCCCCGGCCGCAAAGGCCGCGGGCGTCATGCGCAGGGCCGAGACGGTCACGCCGCGGGCCGCCCCGGCGGTGGGCGCCGCGTACAGCGCCTCGTAGCGCGGGCCGAGCAGCGCCCGCTCCCGCGCTTCAAAGTATTCGATGGGCATACCAAGCACCTCCGTGCATAATCCGCTTTCCGGCGGCCACACTACTACCAGCGGGGACAGCCGCCCCCGCAACATCCGATCACCACCCTGAAAGGAGCAATCGAAGCATGGAAAACCGCAGCAACAACTGCAAGACCCAGTCGGGCAACCGCACCTCCTCGAACAGCCGCAGCAGCAACGCCGTCAACGCGGCCAACGAGCACAAGCACCCCAACCAGTACACCAAGGGCGCCGACGACGAGGGCGCCAAGAGCCTGAAGACCACCGACGGCAAAAACGCCAAAAACAGCAAGAACTGCCGCTGAGTCCTGAGTCTCAAGGCCGGGCCGCCGGCCTGAACCTTTCCCTTCCCTGACCTTTCACAACAAGCGAAGAGGGCCAGGCCGGATATGTGCGCTGCATATCCAGCCTGGCCCCCTCTTTTTTCTCAGTCCTGCCTCAGTCCTGCGCGGCGGGGTCGTAGCCCGCCCACATGGCCTCGAACAGCTCCTGGATGCGGGCGGTGTCCCCCCGCAGGTAGAGCCAGCCCAGCAGGCACTCGAAGCCGGTGGAGGCGCGGTATTCCTCGGGGGTAGCGTGCTTCGACACGGCCGTCCGGCTGGCGTTGCGCCCGCGCCGGAACATGTCCAGCTCCGCCTCGGTGAACAGCGGCTCCAGCAGCTGCTCTTCCCGGAACTGGGCCCGGGCCGATACATATTTGATCTTTTCGGCGTTCAGCTTGCCGGGGGCCAGGCGGTGGTATTCCACCAGCCGCTGGCGGACCAGCAGCTCCAGCACGCTGTCGCCCACAAAAGCCAGGGCCAGGGGGCTGACCTCCCGCAGGTCCAGCTTCTGCGCGGGAATTTTTTCCATCATGCAGCCCTCCCGCTTTTAGAAGATATAATCGAACTGGTAATCGCCGATCAGGATGGTGTCGTTCTCCTCGACGCCCTTTTCCACCAGCGCGTCCAGGATGCCGCTCTCGCCCAGCTGGCGCTGGAAGAACTGCAGGCTCTCGTAGTCGTCCACGTTGCTGCCGGCGAGGATGCGCTCCAGCCAGGGCGCGTCGATGGACCAGCGGTGCGCCTCCAGCCTCGTGATGGCAAAGGCGCGGTCGCCCTGTTTGACCTCGGGCTTTTTGTACTCGGCCGCGAACACGGGCACCGGCGGGATATCCTTCAGCCGGTTGTACACGAGGCCAGGCAGGGCCTTGACCCCCTGCATGGTGGCCGCCGAGATGGGCACGAAGGTCAGGCCCTTGCCCTCGACGAAGGCGCGGAAGCTCTCGATCTGCTCCGGGGTGGCCAGGTCGCACTTGTTGCCCACCACGATCTGGGGCCGCGCGGCCAGCGCCGGGCTGAAACGCGCCAGCTCCTGGTTGATCTTCTCGAAGTCGTCGGCGGGGTCGCGGCACTCGCTGCCCGAGACGTCCACCACGTGCAGCAGCAGGCGGCAGCGCTCCACATGGCGCAGGAAGTCGTGCCCGAGGCCGACGCCCTCGCTGGCGCCCTCGATCAGGCCGGGGATGTCGGCGCAGACGAAGCTGGCCCCCTCCCCCACCGACACGACGCCCAGCGTGGGCACCAGCGTGGTGAAGTGGTAATTCGCGATCTTGGGCCGCGCGGCGCTGATGGTGGAGATCAGCGTCGACTTGCCCAAGTTGGGGAAGCCGATCAGCCCCACGTCGGCGATCAATTTCAATTCCAGCGTGACCTGGATATCCTCGCCGGGCATGCCCGGCTTTGCGAACTTCGGCACCTGGCGGGTGGGGGTGGCGTAGTGCGCGTTGCCATAGCCGCCGCGGCCGCCCTTTGCCACCACGACGGGCTCGTGGTCCGACAGGTCCGCGATGACGAGGCCGCTGGCTGCGTCCTTGATGACGGTGCCCATGGGCACCTTGATGATCAGGTCCGGGGCGTTGGCGCCGTGGCAGTTGCTGCCCCGGCCATTGCCGCCGGCCTCGGCGCTGTATTTGCGCTTATAGCGGAAATCCATCAAAGTGGACAGGTGGTCGTCCACCACGAACACGATGTCGCCGCCGCGGCCGCCGTCGCCGCCGTCCGGGCCGCCGGCCGCCACGAACTTTTCACGGTGGAAGCTGACCGCCCCGTCGCCGCCCTTGCCCGCGTGCAGCCAGATGGTGGCGATATCGATAAAATTGCTTTGTGCTGCCATGTGCTTCTCCTTATGACCGCAAAAGAGCCGGGCCCAAAGGTCCGGCTCTCAGCTTTGCAGTTATCGGGTCCTTGCAAAGGTTACAGCTTGACGCTGCACTTCTTGCCGGACTTGCCCACGCGCTCGAAACGGACGGTGCCGTCCACCAGAGCGAACAGGGTGTCATCGCTGCCCTTGCCAACGTTCTCACCCGGCATGATGTGGGTG